>CAZOMZ010000029.1:0-12955 GCA_964581065.1 uncultured Loktanella sp.
GGCCGCCAATGATGCTTTCATCGACGGTCTCTTTGATAGTGACAGACTTGCCCACTTGCGCCTTGAGCGTCTTTGCCAGCTTGTCGGCCTGCGCCTTGGTCAATGCCTTGGCGGTGGTGACTTCTGCCGTGACTTCGCCACGCTCTTCGGCCAGACGCTCGTTCAGAACGGTGACCAGCTGTGGCAGCACAAACAAACGGCGCTTGCTTGCCAGCAGCGCCAGTACATTGCTTGTCGTCTCGGAGAGATTCATTTTCTGGGCAATCGCCCCGATGGCTGCGCCCTGCTCTTCACGGCTGTAAAGCGGAGAATGCAGAAGCGTGCGCAGATCGGCGCTTTCGGCCATTGCCGCCTCGAGGGCAGCAACATCTGATTCGAGTGCCTTGATCGCCTTGCCATCTTTGGCGAGGTCAAACATGGCGGTCGCATAGCGCGAGGCAATGCCTGTCGAAATACCAGCAGTTTCGGACACGTTTAGCCTTCCGATATCTTGGGGCCCTGATCCACGGCGCCCAACGGTGTCAGGCAGCAGATGGGCAACTTCTTTTGCCCTCACGGATGCGAGAGCGGCAAAATCAGGCGGGATGTAGCAGAGGAGATATGGGGTCGCAAGCACTCTGGCCGAAGATTCCGCGACAGATTAGCGCAAGAAAGCGGCTGCTTGACTGAGATCGGCGCTAACAGGCGCGGATACAGGGGTTTTCCGGCATCGTGCCGGTTTCCCAAGACATGATCTGCGGCCCATTTGGCCGCAGGTTTTTGTGGTGCATTCGGGCAAACCGGCCCCATGCAGAGCCGATTTGCCGACAGAAATGGTCAGATTCGGGGCCAAAGGCCTAGATCAGGGGGCCTGCGATGGTCTGCCACAGGCCGCCCGAGCGCACTTTCAGAGTGGCATCATCCTTGCACCAGGCCAGCCAACCGTCCTGCGCTGCAACAAAGAGCCAGCCACCGCCGCGCCATGAGGCAATCTGGCCGTCCTTTCCTGCCCAGACGCCGGATGCACCCGCGCCTACGGCCCATGACTGTCCTTCCGCAGGCGATGCTGGCGCGGCAACCGTTGTTGCGCTTTCGACAGTCAGTTGCACGACCAGATCAAGCAGTTCGAGGGCTTCATTATGGGTGACGTGCTTTTGCGCCTGCGCCGGCATCATGACCGGCAGGGAAAGTTTCGGGGTAAGCTGGGACATGACAGACCTCTTGGGTTTTGGTTTCGACACCCGACCCTGCGCGGCAAACGATAAAGACCGCCCTGCCCCATCGTGCGCTGGTTAACTGATCCTTAAGACCTCTGCGCGATCCCTTGGTTAACGAAAGGTCACTCATCAGGATCGCCATGACAAAACGCGCGTTGATTACCGGGATCACAGGGCAGGACGGTTCCTATCTGGCAGAACTGCTTCTCTCGAAAGGCTACGAAGTCCACGGGATCAAGCGGCGGTCGTCGTCGCTGAACACCGAAAGGATCGACCATATCTATCAGGCCCGACAGGCAGACGACCCGCGATTGATCCTGCATTATGGCGACCTGACCGACACCGCGAACCTGACCCGCCTGATGGCGGAAATCAGACCGGACGAGGTCTATAACCTCGGGGCCCAGTCACATGTGGCCGTCAGCTTTGAGACACCTGAATACACCGCGAATGTCGATGCACTGGGCACCCTGCGCCTGCTTGAGGCGATCCGCCTCTTGGGGCTCGAGTCCAGCACCCGCTTTTATCAGGCCTCGACGTCAGAGCTTTACGGCAAGGTGCAGGAATCCCCGCAGACCGAAACCACGCCATTCTATCCCCGCAGTCCCTATGCCATCGCCAAGCTGCATGCCTATTGGACCTGCGTGAACTACCGCGAAGCCTACGGGCTGTTCGCCTGCAACGGGATCCTGTTCAATCACGAAAGCCCGCGCCGCGGTGAGACCTTTGTGACCCGCAAGATCACCCGCGGCCTCGCCCATATCGCGATGGGCCTGCAGGATTGCCTCTATATGGGTAACATCGACGCAAAGCGCGATTGGGGCCATGCGCGCGACTATGTGCGGCTGCAGTGGATGATGCTGCAACAGGAAAAGCCGCAGGACTATGTCATCGCAACCGGTGAGCAGCATAGCGTCCGCGCTTTCATCCGCTGGGCCGCCGCGGAATTGGGCATGACCCTGCGCTTTGATGGTCATGCCGAATGCGAGACTGCGACGGTCACGCATGTGAACCAGAATATCGCCCCAAAGGTCGCTGCAGGCGACGTGGTGATGCGCATCGACAGGCGTTACTTCCGTCCGACCGAGGTGGACACGCTACTTGGCAATCCGGCCAAGGCCCGGGCCGAGTTGGGCTGGGCGCCAAAGACTTCCGCGCGTGAGATGTGCGCGGAAATGGCGGCCGAAGACCTGCGGCTGGCACAAAGGACAGCGACCCTGCGGGAACATGGTTTCGCCGAACCGGCCTTGGCGGGGGTCTGAACATGCGGGTTTTTCTGGCAGGGCATGGCGGAATGGTCGGCAGCGCGATTGCGCGGGCACTCGCGCGCGATGGCACCCATGAGGTCATCACAGTGCCGCGCAACCGGCTTGATCTGACCGACCAACGCGCGGTGGCACACTTTTTTGACTGCGAGGATGTCGACGCCGTCATCCTCGCCGCAGCCAAGGTCGGTGGCATACTGGCAAACGCCAATGCGCCGGCCGCGTTTCTTTACGAGAACCTTGCCATCGCCACCAACGTTATTCATGCGGCCCATCAGGCAGACGTAAATCACCTGATCCAGCTTGGTTCGTCCTGCATCTATCCGCGCGATACCGCCCAGCCGATTACCGAGGAAGCGCTGCTGTCCGGTCCGCTCGAGCCGACGAATGCACCCTATGCGCTGGCCAAGATTGCCGCGATCAAACTGTGCGAGAGCTACAATGTCCAATACGGCCGCGATTACCGGTCGCTCATGCCCACCAACCTCTATGGGCCGCGCGACAATTTTCACCCGCGGAACGCACATGTCATCCCGGCCCTGATCCGTCGCTTCGACGATGCCACGCGGCAAGGCGTGCGGCAGGTAACACTCTGGGGCAGCGGGACGCCACAGCGTGAATTCCTGCATGTGGATGATCTGGCCCGTGCCGTGATGTTCCTTCTGCATCTGTCCGGTGAAACCTACCGGACGCAGACCGCACCGGATTGCAGTCATCTGAATGTCGGCACCGGCAAGGACATCAGCATCGCAGGCCTCGCCCGTATGATTGCGCGGCTGACCGGATTTGACGGTGCCATCCTGACCGACCGGACAATGCCGGACGGCACGCCGCGCAAGTGTCTCGACATCAGCCGGATGTCCGCATTGGGCTGGCAGGCGCAGATCGCGCTCCCCGACGGCCTTGATGAGACGGTGCACTGGTATCGCCAGATGCAGTCCCGTGGCCTTCAGTTGCGTGCCTCATGATGGAACCGGCGAAAGCACCTCTCATCGTGCCGCTGATCCTCTGCGGCGGGGCAGGCAGCAGGCTTTGGCCACTGTCGCGCAAGACCTATCCCAAACAGTTCGCGCGCCTGATCGGAGAACAATCGCTTTTGCAAGGCTGCGCGCGCCGTTTTCAGGGATTGGGCTTTGACCGGCCCATCGTCGTGACAGGTCACGCCTTCCGTTTCATGGTGCGCGAACAGCTTTCTGAAATCGGCGCGGACACAAAGGCGCTCATTGTCGAACCTGCCGCGCGCGACACCGCGCCTGCAGTACTGGCAGGAGCCATCGCCGCAATGGATCAAGACCCCGAGGCGCTGCTTCTGGTCGCCCCATCAGACCACCTGATCCCTGACAGTGCCGGATTACGCGAGAGTGTCCGTGACGCGATCCCGACCGCTTGCGCCGGGCAGATCGTTGCATTCGGCGTTCCGCCGTCACGGCCCGAGACAGGCTATGGGTATCTTGAACCGGCAAAAGGCATCACCGCGCGGGGCCAACCTGCTCCCGTCCGACGCTTTGTTGAAAAACCCGATCACGACAGCGCCACGGCTTTGCTCGCCAGTAGCACCGCGCTTTGGAATTCGGGCCTTTATCTTTTTCAGGCCAAGACACTTGTCACGGCGTTTCAGGTCCACGCACCCGAAATGCTGAAGCAGGTGCAACAAAGCCTACAAGATAGCACCACAACACCCGAAGCGATCACGCTTGCCGCCCCGTCTTGGGAGGCGATTGCCCCACGGTCGATCGACTTTGCGATCATGGAGCATGTGACGAACCTGTCAGTGGTCCGCTATGACGGGGCATGGTCCGATCTGGGCGACTGGGATGCTGTCTGGCGCGAAACGGAAGAATCCGGTCTGTCGCAAACCGGGACCGCGACCGCAATGGACTGTGCCAATACGCTGCTGCGCTCCGAGGTCGAAGGTCAGGCTATCGTGGGCATCGGCCTGCACGATATTGTTGCCATCGCGATGCCTGATGCGGTGCTTGTCAGCCACAAGAGCCGCGTACAGGACGTGAAAGATGCCGTCTTGCGCCTGAAGGCGGCACATGTCCCGCAGGCCGAGAATTATCCGCAGGACCACCGCCCATGGGGGACCTTTGAAAGCGTCGCGAAAGGCGACCGCTTTCGCGTCAAACGCATCAAGGTGAACCCCGGTGCAAGTCTGTCACTGCAGTCGCATCATCACCGCGCCGAGCACTGGATCGTTGTAGAAGGCACCGCCAAGGTCACAATCGCTGAAGATGTGCGGTTGGTGACTGAAAACCAATCAATCTACGTCCCGCTCGGCGCGCGCCACAGGCTTGAAAATCCGGGCAAGCTTCCGGTGACGCTGATCGAGGTGCAGACGGGTGCCTATCTCGAGGAAGACGATATCATCCGCTACGAAGATATCTATGCGCGGACCTAGCCGCCGTTGCGGCGGATGGAATTTCTGCCTAGACAGGCCAGAAAGCAAAGGGTCATGACATGCGCGTTCTGGTCACCGGAGGGGCAGGCTATATCGGCAGCCACACATTGATCGAACTCATGGCGCAGGGCCATGAGGTCTGCGTCTATGACAACTACAGCAACGCCAATCCCAAAGTGCTGGAACGGGTGCGCGCGCTGTCGAATGGCCAGATGACGGACTACACCGGCGACGTGCGCGATGCCTCTGGCCTTGATGCGGTCTTTCGTGCATTCGACCCCGAGGCCGTCATCCATTTCGCAGGCCTCAAGGCGGTTGGTGAAAGCGTCGAAAAGCCTTTGGCCTATTACGATGTGAACGTCTCGGGCACGCTCGCCCTGTTGCATGCGATGGATCGCGCCAACTGTCGCCAGATCATCTTTTCCTCGTCAGCGACAGTCTACGGAGAACCACAGTATCTGCCTTGTGACGAAGCCCACCCCACCGCGCCGATGTCTGTCTATGGCCGTACCAAATTGATGGCCGAGCAGGTGATCGCGGACTGGGCAGCCGCAAGGCGGACAGCGGCGGCCGTCCTGCTGCGCTACTTCAATCCGGTTGGGGCACATAAATCCGGAGATATCGGCGAGGATCCGAATGACATTCCGAATAATCTGATGCCCTTTGTAGCGCAGGTTGCAGTTGGAAAGCGGCCGCATCTGCAGATTTTCGGGGACGACTATGACACGCCTGACGGCACCGGCCTGCGCGACTATATCCATGTCGTTGACCTTGCCCGCGCCCATGTTGCCGCGCTCGACTATGCCAATGCACATCATGGTGCCCGGGCCTTCAACATCGGCACCGGCGAAAGCCTCAGCGTCAAGGCAATGGTCGCTGCCTTCGAAACCGCCTGCGGCAGGCCGATCCCGACCCGCATTGCCCCGCGCCGCGCGGGTGATGTGGCGGCGATGCAGGCCGATCCTGCACGGGCGCAGTCCGAGCTTGGCTGGCGGGCAGAGCACAGCCTTACCGACATGGCCGCAAGCACGTGGCACTGGCAGTCCAAGAACCCCAACGGCTACGGCGAGGACTGACCTGCGACGCAGGGTTCAAACGGGCTTTGCGGTTCTTTAATGCGTCTGGCCTAAACCCGACCCGTCAGAACGGCACGGGGCGGACATGGCGCAGCTCGAAGTCATCAGTTTTGCTTTCCGCACGGAAAGCCTTTCCCATTCGCGCATCACGGACCTGCTGGCGGTGTCGATTGCAGGTGCACCCCGGCTTTACTCGGCAACCCGCTATGACGGTGTTCTGCAGCATTGGGCGCTTGCACCCGAGGGGATCAGCCCGGCGGATCATATTGCCTTTGAAGGTCCGCTTTCGGCGGGTGGAACCGGGTCGCTGGTCACGATTGCATCGGACGGCGGCAACTGGTTGCTGACAGGCGGCAGCACAGGCGGCGGTTTGCAGTTATCCCCGGTTCTTGCAGGGGGAAGTCTGGGCGTTTCGGTTGCGCTGACCACCCTTCCCGCAGTCTTTGACACGTTCCAGCTTGGTGTCGCGCAGACCACGGGCAGTGCGACCTTTGTCTATGGCGCCTTTTCCGGTCAGTCAGGTCTGGGGCGGCTGACCTTCGACAGTTCGGGCAACCTGACGGGTCACACTATCCTGACCGATCCCACCGTCGCGACGATGGCACAGATCACAGCCACAACAATCGCTACTGTCGCGGGCCAGTCGTTTATCGTCACCGCCAGCAATGCCCAGAACGGCATCGCCGCGCGTCTTATTGCGGCGGACGGCAGCCTTGGCACTCCTGTCACGCTTGGCACAGATGACGGGCTCTGGATCAGTGCACCCTCGGCGCTTGCCACGGCAGAAACGGGCGGGCGGACCTATCTGATCCTTGGGGCGGCTGGCAGTCAAAGCCTCAGCGTGATCGAAATCGGCACCGACGGTAGCATGCTCATTCGGGATCATCTGCTTGATACCCGTGACACAAGGTTCGGCGGTGTCACCGCACTTGAAGTCATCGTCAAGGACGGCAAGACCTACGTCATTGCAGGGGGCGCGGACGACGGGATCTCGGTCTTTGTCCTGCTGGAAGGCGGGACGCTGATCCACCGCGCCGCGATTGAAGACACCGACGATATCAGCCTCAATAACGTCAGTGCCCTTGCTGCGTTTGCCAGCCTCACACAAACCGGCCTCGACATCTTTGTCGCGAGCAGCAGCGAGGCAGGTGTCACGCAACTCCGCCTGGATGCGGGGCCCGCAGGGATCGACGCAACGACATCTGCAACAGGTGGATCGCTGACGGGAACGAACGGATTTGACATTTTGCAGGGGCTGGACGGCGACGATCTGCTGAGCGGCGGCGGGGGCGATGACATCCTGCGGGACGGTGGCGGATCGGATATCCTTGCTGGCGGGGCCGGTGCGGATGTCTTCTTGATGTCTGCGGATGGTCAGACTGATACGATCACCGACTTCACCGTCGGTGAAGACCGGATCGACCTGTCACTCTGGCCGCTGTTGCGCGATATCTCGCAACTCTACATCAGCCTGCGCAGCGACGGGATGGAAATCCGCTATGGCGACGAGGTGCTGATCGTTCAAAGCAGTGACGGCCTGCCGATTGATTACCGGACCCTCGCCACAGCCGACCTGATCGGGGCGTCGCGGATATCAACCGTCATCCAGCCCGGCTATCCCGGCCCGTTGACACCCCCGCCCGGGGATGACCCCTCGCCCGATTTGCCTGCAGCGGCCTATGATCCGTTAATGCCGCATCAGTTGACGTTCCAAGGTGTCTTTGCAGGCCTGCGCGGCGATCTGGGGCGGACAGCACCTGATCCCGTGATGGCAGGCACAGGGCTTGGCGATCTGCTGATTGGCACCGACGGTGAAGATTTGATCCTGGGCCGTGACGGGGATGATACCGTCGATGGCGGCGCGGGAAATGACTTCATCACAGGCGGCAGCGGAAATGACCGCCTGATCGGCGGGACAGGGGCCGACCGAATGGTCGGCGGCACCGGCGAAGACAGGTTAGAGGGTGGTGCGGGGGACGACCTGCTGACGGGCGGTTCGGGGGCGGACACGTTTGTCTTCAACGCGGGCAACGACCGGATCGATGATTTCAACCTTGGCCTCGACCACATCGTTCTGGATTCACGGCTTTGGACCGGCCTGACCTCTGCATCCGACCTGCTGATCCTCTATGCGACGACTGACGGGATGGGGACGGTCATCACATTTGACACGGGCGATTCACTGTCACTGACGGGCGTGACGGATCTGGTGGCACTTGCTGATGATCTGACGCTCTTTTGAAGCGTCAGTTCAACGTATTGGTCACCGTGTTCCCAAGACCCAAGGCCGCGAGGAAGGGTCCAAGCGCGCTTTCGGTGCCATAGATCAGGTCGCCATCCTCGATCATGAAGCGCCCTGCCGAAAACAGGCCATCGGCATGGGTCAGGTCGATAATGAAGACGACGCGTTCTTGCGGAGGACCGTAGACGCCATCGCGGACCTCGGAAGGATCGTATTCGCGCAGGATCAGCACACTCTCGGGGTTTGCGGTTCCGGCGTTGACGCCACCGATAAAGGCAATCGCTTCGAGCGCAGAAAGATCGGATTCGGGGAACTCAACAATCGACTGCGACCCTGTTGCGCCAAGTGTCACGAACTTGCGGTCATCATCGACGACAAAGATACGGTCGCCGCCACGCACCGCGATGTTCAGGTTCGGGTTGGCAGAGAGCTGCGCGAACGAAATCCCGAATGTTTGCCCGCCCCTGACCAACCTGACTTGTGGCGAGTCAAAAGTGGGGTTCGGACCGCCCGCAAGCGAGAAAAGATCGAGTATGCGGAAATTCCGTTGCGGCAGCGGATAGAGCCCGGGTGCTGCAACACCAGACGACAGATTGGCCGTATTGCTGCCGCCCGGTTCGACAACCAACTGGACCTGCGCCGATGGCACGGTCATCACAAGTTCTTCTTCGATCCGCTGGCGGGCCGTTGTTGGCGCCATACCGGACACCCGCAGCTCACCGATGAACGGCACAAAGATACGGCCGTTGGCATCAACTTCGGTCGGTTGCAGGGGCGTGACACCGGCAGCACCGAAGATCGAGTTCTCTTCCGCGTCCCAGATCGTCAGCTGCACCGTATCGCCCGGAGCAATGATCAGTGAGGCAGGTTGGTTCTGTGCGACCGGCCAAGGCAGAGGTGCGCCCTGACGCGTCCCCCATGCCCGCAATTGTGGCAGCGTCTGGCGGTTAACCTCGTAATAGGCAAAGCCGTAAAGATCGCCGTCTTCCGGCAAAGGCGCAAAGGGATTGGCTGCGGCAAGGACCTCGGTCTGGAAACCGGCCCCGCGCGGCAGGCCACAGGCCGCAAGTGCAAGACAGGCGATTACCGCGAATAGTCGTTGTATCAGCACGATCAGTCCCCTTGGCTAATGCAGGCAAACTACAGTCAAATCTGCAATGCACAAGCGTGCAGCGCCCCGATGACAGTCGCGGACGCCAAACTGTGACCTTGCCGCCCTAGAAGTCGACAGCAATGCCCTTTTTCTCCCAATCGCCGTAACGCACAGGTTCGGGACCGTCACGGCCGCCAAGCTCCGGCGGCAATGCGGCCGCCTTGGCCTGTTTGCGGCGTTCTTCGGCTTCGGCCAATGCCCGCTGGGCGGCGGCTGGCAGGTCTTTGGCGTTGTCTGTCACGTCTCTGCGCTCCTTGTCGTGCCGGTCTTTGTGTTATAACCCGCGCCAACCCAGCTTCAAGTGAGTGACAATGGATCAATCCGGCCTGCCAGCCCGCCGTAGCGCGCATTACCTGCTGATGCAGATCATCGGCGAGGGCCGGCTGCTCTCCGAGCTTGTCGGCAACGGGGCGCTTGCGCGGCTTCAGAACGACGACCGGGCACGCGCCCAGCGCCTTGCGACCGACGCACTGCGCGGTCTGGATCGTGCGGACAGGATGCTCAAGCCCTATCTCAAGAAGGCACCGCCCTTGCACGTGATGAACGCGCTGCGTCTGGGCACCTTGGAAATCTGCACGGGCCAAGCCGCACATGGTGTCGTGAACGCCTACGTCGAGATCGTCGCACGCAACAAGCGCACTGCATCGATGAAGGGTCTGACCAATGCGGTCCTGCGCAAGATCGCTGACGATGGCCCGGCCGCTTGGGACGCGCGCCCGCTTCCGCTGACGCCCGGCTGGCTGCGCCAACCGCTAGTTGCCGCATGGGGGCGCGATGCAGTCACAGCCATCGAGACCGCGCATTTTGCGGGCGCATCTCTCGATCTGACGGCCAAAGGCGATGCCGCCGCAGTGGCGCAAGCGGTTGGCGGGCAACTGCTGCCGACTGGATCGGTGCGTGTGCCTGATGCCGGACAGGTCACAGCATTGGCAGGCTACGAAGCTGGCGACTGGTGGGTGCAGGATGCCGCTGCTGCGATCCCCGTGCGCAGCTTGGGCGATGTCAAAGGCCTGCGCGTGCTTGATCTTTGCGCCGCTCCGGGCGGCAAGACGCTGCAACTGGCTGCAGGCGGTGCCGATGTGACGGCGGTGGATATCTCTGACAAGCGGATGGAACGGGTCGCGGCAAACCTCGCACGGACCAAGCTGAAGGCAAAAACCGTCGTCAGCGATGCCTTTTCCTTTGAAGAAGGCGGTTTTGATGCGGTGCTTCTGGACGCGCCCTGTTCGGCGACAGGCACCATCAGACGGCATCCTGACCTGCCTTACGCAAAGGACGGTGCCGAGTTCGGCGCCCTGATTGACCAGCAAGAGGCGTTGATCGACCATGCCCTCGGTCTGCTCAGGCCCGGTGGGCGGCTGGTCTTTTGCACCTGCTCGCTCTTGCCCGATGAAGGTGAGGTGCAGATCGAAGACGCGCTTGGCCGTCACGCCGATATCAGCACGCTTCCCGAAGCCTGCGATATTGCCGGATTGGACCCGGCCTGGAAGACACCTGAGGGCGGGCTGCGACTGCGTCCCGATTACTGGCCTGCGCTGGGTGGCATGGACGGGTTCTATATCTGCGTCCTGCGAAAGGCTGCGTGACTTCGCGTAACCCTTTTTCTATGGTCTGCGTAAAGATGCGTAGTGATTATCCAGATCGAGGCAGCCGCACTTGGCCCAGTTGAACAGGCTCCGCGCCAGCGGAACACGCTTCATGCACCGGTATCATGCCCGTCGCGCCGCCCGAAGCGACCTTGTCACGGCTTTCGTATCGGTCCCCGACCCGCGCACCATCGGCGTTGTGGCCCGTGGCAACCAGTTGATCGCTGGAAACTTTCTTTTTTCGGGGCTGCTTGTCGAAGGACCGGAGACGTCGATCTGGGATGTGGCACGCGACAACCCCGAGGTCAGCGACGAAATCCACGGCTGCGCGTGGCTGGATGACCTTGCCGCCGTCGGAGACGACCGTGCCCGCGCCAAGGCGCATGCCTGGATCATGGAATGGATCGACCGTTTCGGGGATGGTCGCGGTCCGGGCTGGACACCCGGCATCACCGGACGGCGCCTGATCCGCTGGACAAATCACGGCTTCTTTCTCTTGCGCGGTCAGGACAAACCGACCGTCAACCGCCTGTTCAAAAGCATGGGCCAGCAAACGGTTTTTGTCTCGCGCCGCTGGCAGGCGACGACTCCCGGCATTCGTCGGTTCGAAGCCTTGGCCGGCACGATCTATGCGGGACTGTCGCTTGAAGGGATGGAGGGCCATATCGATGGCGCGGTAGCGGCGTTGGCCATTGATTGTGACACCCAGATCGATGCAGGCGGTGGAATCGCAAACCGCAACCCCGAAGAGCTGCTTGATGTCCTGAGCCTGCTGAACTGGACCCGCGATATTCTTACCGAGACCGGCCATAAAGTGCCGCAACCCATCAACAACGCAATCGCCAGAATTGCGCCTGTCCTGCGTGGCGTGCGGCATGCCGACGGTGGACTCGCGCGGTTCCACGGTGGCGGGCGCGGGATCGAAGGGCGGCTGGACTCGGCACTGGCGGAAGCAGGCGTCCGGTCGGTGCCGGGACATGAACTGCACATGGGCTACGCCCGCCTCAGCAGTGGCCGCACAAGTCTGATTGTCGATGCGGCAGCACCACCGACCGGCGATGCCTCTGCGGACGCCCACGCCAGCACTTTGGGGATGGAACTGACCTCGGGCCGGCGTCCCATCATCGTCAACTGCGGGTCGGGTGCACGTTTCGGTGTAGACTGGCGACGCGCGAGCCGTGCCACACCCAGCCATTCGACAATGATGATCGAGGGCGTGTCCTCGTCCCATCTGGCCGCACGTGCAGGGACCAACGGCACGCGGGACCTGCTGGTCGAAGTGCCGAAACTGGTGCGCTGGAATGACACTCCGACCGATACGGGCCGCAAGCTCGAACTGTCTCATGACGGCTACAAAGCGTCGCATGGCATAACCCATGCCCGCATTCTGGAGTTGTCGGTGGATGGCCGGACGCTGGAAGGCAATGACATCCTGACCACGCTCGACGATGCCGACAAAGGGCGGTTCGGCAAGGCCCTGAAGTCGGCCGTTGATTCCGGCATCCCCTATGCGATCCGCTTCCACCTGCATCCCGATGTCACGCCGCACATCGATATGGGCGGGACTGCGGTGTCACTGATGCTCAAATCCGGCGAGACATGGGTATTCCGCCACGACGGGACGGCGAAACTGGCGCTCTCGGCATCGGTTTATCTGCAAAATGGCAGATTAAAGCCCCGTGCGACGCAACAGATGGTTTTATCCGGTCACGCTTTGGCCTATGCGACACGCGTCCGCTGGTCGCTTGCCAAGGCACAGGACACGCCCGACTACGTGCGCGATGTGTCTATGACCGACCCGATGGACGCGACCGACTAGTCACTCTGGGGACCAATATGACCGACCTTGCACCGCTGCGCCGCGCGCTTCTTTCTGTATCCGACAAAACCGGCCTGATTGATCTGGGCAAGGCATTGGCCGCGCGGGGGGTGGAACTGCTTTCAACCGGCGGTTCGGCAAAGGCGCTGCGTGACGCGGGGCTGGAAGTGAAAGACGTCGCAGACGTCACCGGTTTCCCCGAGATGATGGATGGCCG
>CAZOMZ010000030.1:0-1089 GCA_964581065.1 uncultured Loktanella sp.
TGCCCTTGCCCTTGCCACCGCGCAGGCGGGTTTCACCGTCACGATCATCGACCGTCTGCCGATCGACACGCGGGCTGACCCCGCGTTCGACGGGCGGTCCTATGCGCTGGCACATGCCTCGATGCGGCTGTTGAGCGGGATCGGTGTCTGGGAAGCGATCAAGGACAAGGCCCAGCCGATGCTGGAGATCAAGGTCACCGACGGCCGCGCGGGCGAAGGGCCGTCCCCCTGGATGATGCATTTCGATCATGCCGAGATCGAGGAAGGCCCGATGGGGTTCATGATCGAGGATCGGCATTTGCGCCGCGCCTTTCTTGACGCCATGGAGGCGGACCCGCGGATCACGCAACTCTCTGAAGAAACGGTTGTGGCACAGGCCGCTGACGCGGGCGGGGTCACCGTAACGCTGGCCTCTGGCAAAACCGTGCGCGGCCGCCTGCTGGTCGGCAGCGACGGACGCACCAGCGGCACGGCGGAACGCGCGGGTATCAAGCGCACGGGCTGGGGTTACGGGCAGATGGGCGTGGTCTGCGCTGTCGCCCATGAAAAGCCGCATGGCGGTATCGCGCACCAGTTCTTCATGCCTGCCGGACCGCTGGCGATCCTGCCTCTGACGGAAAACCGCTCGTCCATCGTCTGGAGTGAAAGCGACGCCCGCGCGCAGGAACTCATCGCGATGGATGACGACGCCTTCCTTGAGGCGCTCCGCCCCGCCTTTGGCAGCTTTCTGGGGCAGATCAGTCTGGCTGGCGCGCGGTTCGCCTATCCGTTGAACCTGACACTGGCGAACAGCTTTGTCGCGGACCGTCTGGCGCTGGTGGGTGATGCGGCCCACGGGGTGCATCCGATCGCGGGACAGGGGCTCAATGCGGGTCTGCGCGATGTGGCGGCGCTGGCCGATGTGCTGGAGACGGCGCGCGGACGGGGCGAAGACATCGGCGGTGCGCAGGTGCTCGCCCGCTATCAGACGTGGCGGCGGTTCGACACGGCGACGCTGGCGCTGGCGACGGATGCCTTCAATCGCCTGTTCTCGAACGACAACCCGCTCTTGCGGTCCTTGCGCGATATCGGGATGGGGCTGGTCAATGC
>CAZOMZ010000030.1:1189-5490 GCA_964581065.1 uncultured Loktanella sp.
GAAGATCAAGGGGGGCGGGCCCGCCTGTCACGGCTTCAACCTTCGAAAGGCTGGAAACCTTCCGAATTCTTCGCGCGGGTCCTGGCGCTTTGTCAGAGCGCGTGATGGACCAATTGCGAAACCTGATCTTGACCGAAGGGTTGATGGCCCTTCGTGGCTGGATATCCGGGGATGGACACTATCGCCGCTGTCTTGCTGTGCGGTAAAGCCACCGCGCGGTCCCGGCTGACTGACCGCAGGACCACATCACCAAAGAGATTGCGCGACTGCGGCCAACTAGTCTTTGCGCCCCGCCCCATTCGCGCTAAGCAGGCTCAGGGAGGAATGCATGATCGCGCCTGAACTGACGTTCGAGATGATGGCCGTCTTAGGTCTGCTAACGTTGACTGTCTTCCTGTTTGTTTCGGAGATCGTGCGGATTGACCTTGCGGCGATCATGGTGCTCGTCCTTTTGGGCGGGCTGAGCTATCTGCCGGGGCTGGAAAATCTCGCCGAGACCTCGGACCTCTTTATCGGGTTTTCGTCCAATGCCGTCATTTCGATCATTGCCGTGATGATCATCGGGGCGGGACTGGACCGGACAGGGCTGATGTCCAAGGTGGCGGCCCTGATCCTGAAACGCGGCGGGCAGACCGAAGGGCGGATCATCCCCATCGTGTCAGGGTCGGTCGGCGTGATCAGTTCGTTCATGCAGAATGTCGGTGCAGCGGCCTTGTTCATCCCCGTCATCAGCCGGATATCCGCACGAACGGGCATCCCGCTTAGCCGGTTGCTGATGCCGATGGGGTTCTGTGCGATTCTTGGCGGGACGATCACGATGGTCGGGTCTTCGCCGCTGATCCTGCTCAATGACCTGCTGATCTCGGCCAACCAGACGCTGCCGGCCGATCAGCAGATGGAACCCTTCGGGCTGTTCTCGGTCACGCCGATCGGGCTGATGCTGGTGACGACGGGGATCCTTTATTTCGTGATCTTCGGGCGCTGGATCCTGCCCAAGACCCGCGACTACGGCGAAGATGCAGGCTCGGCGCGGTCGATGCAGGCCTATATCGAAAAGACCTACGGGCTGCGCGCCGATTTCTTCGAGATCCGCGTGCCGGAAGGGTCGATCCTGATCGGGCAGAAGCTGTCCGATATCATGATGGCACATCACCTCTATATCCTCGGGACATCCTATCGCGGGCACAAGGTCATCGCGCCAATGGCCGATACGGTGATCGAGGCCCCTGCGCGACTGGCGATCCTCGGCCTGCGGCGGGTTATCTGGACAGAGTTTGCCGACCCCTACGGTCTGGAAATCCTGCCGGAGCTTGACGTTTTTGCCGATGACTTTGCCCCCACGGAATCCGGCGTGGCCGAGGTGGTCATCCCGCCCGGATCGTCGGTGATCGGCAAATGCCCCATCGACCTGCGGCTGCGGCAGACGCACGGGCTGTCCATTCTGGCGATCCACCGGGGCGAGGAAACGCTCAGCCATGTCGAGACCGAAGACCACAAGTCCACGCATGTGGGCCTTGTGCCGTTGCAGGCGGGCGATACGCTGGTTGTGCATGTGCAATGGGAACGGCTGGCGCGGGTCAAGAAGGACAACAACTTTGTCGTGGTGACTTCGGACTTCCCGCAAGAGGAACTGCGCCCGCACAAGGTCAACTGGGCGCTGCTGTTCTTTGTTATCACGCTCGGCCTGATCCTCTTTACCGATGTGCTGCTGTCACTTTGCCTGCTGACGGGGGCTTTGGGGATGATCCTGTCGCGGGTCCTGTCCATCGACGAGGCCTATGAGGCCGTCAGTTGGAGCACGGTCTTCCTCTTGGCCTCACTCATCCCGTTGGGACAGGCCGTGCAGAACACCGGCACCGCCGCATGGATCGCGGCACAGGTGCTGATCCTGCTGGACGGCTGGCCGGTCTGGGCGCTGCAAACGGGGCTGGCGGTGCTGGCCACGATCTTTACGCTGGTGATGTCGAATGTGGGGGCCACGGTCCTGCTGGTGCCGCTTGCGGTATCCATTGCGCTCTCGGTCGGGGCCAATCCGGCGGTCTTTGCCCTGACCATCGCGATCTCGACGTCAAACTCGTTCCTGATCCCCACGCATCAGGTCAACGCATTGATCATGGGTCCGGCAGGCTACAAGGTGATGGATTTTGTGCGCTCGGGCGGGATCATGACGATCCTGTTCCTGATCGTGTCGATGACAGGGCTGACCCTGTTCATGTAAGCTCAGTCGAGCGCGCGGGCCTCATCCACCAGCATCACAGGAATACCATCGCGGATCGGAAAGGCGACCTTGCCGGATTTGCTGACCAGCTCCTGCTTTTCGGCGTCATAGCGCAGCGTGCCATGCGTCAGCGGGCAGACCAGTGCCTCGAGCATCTTGGGATCGAACTGGGTTGCGGTCATTGCATTATCTCTTCGCCGGACCCGCCGCGCAGGTCGTATTCGATAAGCGTCATGAGGGTTTCGCGCCGCGTGGTCAAGGACGGTGCCTCGAGCAGGGCCTGCTTGTCTTCGGGATCGAAGGGACAGAGCATCGACAGCGAATTGATGAGCAATTCATCCTCGGCCTCGCCCAGACTGTCCCAATCAGTCGAGAGACCTTTTTCAGCCAGATATTTGCCAAGCGCCGCCATAAAGGTGGAACGGTCGAACCCGGGGTCTTTCTCGACCGGTCCGAGATCGGCTTCGAAGCCCTTCCAGTTTACGTTGCAGCGGCGGTAGGGGGTAAAACCCTCGACCTCGTCGGTGATGCGAAAGCGCGACGCACCCGACAGGGTGATCATATAGCGCCCGTCCTCGGTCTCGGAGAAGGCGGTGACCTTTCCGGCGCAGCCGATGCTGTGCAGGCGCTTGCCGCCCGGCGTCTCATAGGGTTGCACCATGCCGATCAGCCGGTTGGAGGTTTTCAGCACATCATCCAGCATCGCCAGATAGCGCGGCTCGAACAGATGCAGGGGCAACCGCGCCCGTGGCAGCAATAGCGCCCCGGGCAGCGGGAAGACAGGCAGAGTGTCCGGCAGGTCGGTCTTTGAAATCATGTCAGATGACGTAGGCCGAAGCGCGGGTCAGGCAAATATCATCGACGATAGTTTTCTGCGGCCGTTCAGAACAATCGGATCCTTGGGCTGCAGTGCATCGAAGACCTTGAAAAGCTGCGTTTTTGCAGCGCCGTCATTCCACTCGCGATCACGGCGGAAGAGCTCGAGCAACTGATCGACCGATTCCTGAACCATGCCGTTGGCATGCAAGGCAATCGCCAGATCGTAGCGCGCCTGATGATCGTCAGGCGATGCCTCGACCGCGGCCTGCAATTCGGCAACCGGACCGGCATTGGCGGCTTCCTTGGCCAGCATGATCTGCGCGTGCACGGCTTCAAGCGCCGGATCGGTCGAAATCTCGGCAGGGGCGCCGTTCAGGATCGCTTCTGCCTGTTCGACGTCGCCCAGCGCCAGATAGGCGCTGACCAGACCGGCATAGGCAGCGGCGTTGTTGGGGTCTTCCTGCAGGATCGCAGCAAAGGTTTCGGCAGCATCCGCTGCGGCACCTTCCTCAAGCATCGCTTGGGCGGCCTCGACCGCAGCACCCAGCCCGTCATCCCCAGCCTCACCCGCGAGGTCCGCGATCTTGTTCACGAACTCATTGACCTGAGAGGGTGGCAAAGCGCCCTGAAACCCGTCCACGGGACGGCCCTGATAGAAAGCATAAACCGTCGGGATCGACTGCACCTGCAGCTGGCCCGCATAGGCCTGATTGCGGTCCACATCGACCTTGACCAACTTCACGCGGCCTTTGGCATTGGTCACGGCGGCCTCAATCGCAGGGCCCAGCGTTTTGCAGGGGCCGCACCACGGCGCCCAGAAATCAACGATCACTGGCACCTCTTGCGAGGCCTCGATCACGTCCTGCATGAATGTCGCGTCGGTTCCGTCCTTGATCAGATCAGCGGCGGCGGCGGTCTGGTTTTCACCGAGTTCCAGCATGTCTGTCTCCTTCATACGTCAGTTGGCCCTTATATGTGCGCTTCGGCGGCTCAGGCCAAGGGGCAAAGGCGCTTTACCTGTCTTCAATGCGTGCCTAGCGTAGCGCCATGACCAAAACCATCATGACATTCGGGGACAGCAACACTTACGGCACCCCACCTGCCCGCATGAAGGGCGAAGGCGGGCGGTTTGACGCCGCGACCCGCTGGCCCTGCGTGATGCACCGCGCTTTGGGCGATGGCTATGCCCTGATCGAAGAGGGCCTGCCCGGTCGCACCACTGTCCTGCCCGATCCGGTGATGGGGATGCATATGGACGGGCAGA
>CAZOMZ010000030.1:5590-12802 GCA_964581065.1 uncultured Loktanella sp.
CAGACCCACCACGCCCGCAGCGCCGAACAGATCGTTGGCGGGCTGGCCGCCTTGCTCGCCATTGCGCGGTCCGAGCCCTACCAGCTCCGCCACGGCGGGTTCGAAATCCTGCTGATCGCACCGCCGCCATTGGTCGAGCAAGGGACCTATCGCGATACGCTGATGGGCGGAGCCGCAAAGTCGGACGCTTTTGCCGGACTGATCCGCGATCTGGCCGATCATTGGGGGTTGCCGTTCTTCGACGCCGGCAAGGTGATCACCTCCAGCCCGATCGACGGGGTGCATTTCACGGCCCCTGACCACATCGCCTTGGGCAAGGCACTGGCCGAGAAGGTGCGGTCCCTATGAGCGTGCCGAAGCTGGGTGCGATTGCCGTTGTCGTCCATGAAGGGCGCGTCCTGCTGGTCCAACGCGCAAAAGAGCCGAACGCGGGCACGTGGGGCTTTCCGGGGGGTCATGTCGAGTTGGGCGAGACTGCGCTGGACGCTGCCGTACGCGAACTGGCCGAGGAAACCGGCGTGGTCGCCACCGCGCGGCATTATCTGACCAACCTTGATGTCATCCACCATGACGAGGATGGCGCAGTGCGGGTGCATTACCTGCTGGCGGCGGTGCGTTGCGACTATGTCTCGGGCACGCCTGTTGCAGCGGATGATGCCAAGGATGCGGGGTGGTTTACGCCTGCCGAGACTGAAGGGCTGCATCAAAGCCCCAATTTGCAGACAGTGATCGGGTTGCTGGACTTCTAGGGCTCAACCACCGCCACCATCGGCCCGAGCTGGAAACCGAAATCGCTCCGCCCCTGCGCGCGCGAGTAGAGCCGCGAGACCTTGCCGTCGAAAAACAGCGCCTGTGGCAGCCCTAATTCATCGCGAAAGAGCCGCGCAAAGGCGTGGAAGTTCACCGGATCGTTTGAGATCGCAAAGACGGCGCGGGTGCCATCGGCACTGGTTCCGACACCGTTGCGGATGAACCGCGACGATCCATTCGGCAGAAAGCGCGGATGCAACTCACCATCAATCACCAACATCGGCCCCGATTGGGTCGCATCGCGGCAGGCGGGGGCCTCGTCGAGATAGCGCAGGGTCTCGATCACGCGGGCGCGGTCGTCGGTGATGCAGAACACCCCGTTGGGCAGCAGGCCGAAATTGCCGGGACCTGCGTTCGGGATCACGCGCATGGTCTCGACGCCGTTCTCGACGTAGTGGCCCACAGGCGCGCGGTCGTCGTGATACATGCCAGCGTTCATCGCGAATTGCAGCCTGCCGACACCGGGCTGGTCGGCGATGCCGCCAAAGCTGCCGATGATCTCGCCTGCGGCATCCTTGTGAAAGAGGCGCAGGTCCTCGGTCGTGGGATCAACCTCGCAGATCGTGTAGCTGGCGCCGTCAAAGGTGATATCGCGGCACTCCACCGCAAACGCGGGGGTCGCCCACATCAGGATCGCTGCAAGCAGCGCACGCATCAGTCGTCGAGGTCCTGCCGGACGTGGTCGGATTGCAAAAGCGCGCGGGTGGCGTCCATCTGGTCGAAGGTGCCGTCGATCTGGAAGCGCAGTTCGGGGGCAAATTTCATCGTGCCGCCTTTGACGACCTGATGGCGGATTTCCACGGTGTTGCGGCGCAGGGCCGCCAACGCCTCTTCCTTGCCTTGTCCACCCAGCGGCAGGACAAAGGCCGTAGCGATCCGCAGGTCGGGGCTCATCCGGACCTCACCCACGGTGATCGACATCGCAGCCAGTTCGTCATCGTGGATATCGCCACGCTGAAGCACCTCGGACAATGTCCGGCGGATCATTTCGCCAACGCGCAACATGCGCTGTGTGGGGGCCTTACCGGCGCGGTTTGCTTGCTTTGCCATGCGCCCCATGTAGCCCTCTGCGCGCGCGTTGCCAAGCTAGCCTTTGCG
Source organism: uncultured Loktanella sp. (assembly GCA_964581065.1). Lineage (GTDB taxonomy): Bacteria > Pseudomonadota > Alphaproteobacteria > Rhodobacterales > Rhodobacteraceae > Yoonia. The sequence goes on from CAZOMZ010000030.1 coordinate 7,499, forward strand.
TCACGGGCAAACCCCCGCTAAGAGAGGCCAAAGCGAAAGGACCACCACCATGACCGACACACCTGGCATCGTCATCACAGGCGCCTCCGGCCGTATGGGCCAGATGCTGATCAAGACCGTGCTGGCCTCGGACAAATGCCGTCTGGTGGCAGCACTCGAGCGGACGGGCAACGAATGGATCGGCAAGGACGTGGGCACCATGATCGGTGGCCAGCCGATCGACCTGCCCGTCACCGACGATGCGGTCGAAGCCTTTGCCAAGGCGCAGGCGGTCATCGACTTTACCGCCCCTGCCGCTACGGTCGCCTTTGCGGGTCTCGCCGCTCAGGCGCGGGCTGTTCATGTGATCGGCACGACCGGGCTGTCGGATGACGACCTCAAGGCACTCAACGCCGCCGCCCGCCATGCGGTGATCGTGCGGGCAGGGAATATGTCTTTGGGCGTGAACCTGCTGACCCGCCTGACCGAGAAAGTCGCCGCAGCACTGGACGAAGATTTCGATATCGAGGTGATCGAGGCACATCACAATCAAAAGGTCGACGCGCCCTCCGGCACCGCCCTGATGCTGGGCGAGGCTGCGGCCAAGGGGCGGGGCGTGAACCTTGCCGACGTGCGCGACAGCGGACGCGACGGCATGACCGGCGCACGCAAGAAGGGCGACATCGGCTTCACCGCCATCCGCGGCGGCGACATTGTGGGCGAACATGACGTGCTGTTTGCCGCGGCAGGCGAGCGGATCGTGCTGCGCCATATCGCAACGGATCGCGGTATCTTTGCCCGCGGGGCGCTGAAGGCTGCCCTTTGGGGACAGGACAAGGACCCCGGCGAATACGACATGATGGATGTGCTGGGGCTCTGAACCCGTGGCGGTGATGCGCAAGCAATATCATCACCGCAAGGTCGGTGATGATACCCATCTATGGGATGTGCACCGTCTGGTCCGCCTGTCGCGCGGAATTGCACCTGTGACTGTCCCGCTGGGCGAAATTGCCGAAGTCGACGAGAACTGGTGGTATCAGGAAGAGGGCGCAGTCCCCACGCCTCGGTCGCTTGCAGAGCACCTGATCCTTGTGCGCGATACCGATCTGGAACACCCGATCCTGCTTTGTGCCCAAGGGCGGCTGATGGACGGGATGCACCGCGTGGTCAAGGCGCTGACCCTTGGCCAAACCCATATCAAGGCAATCCGTTTTCCGGTCACGCCTGACCCTGATTTCATCAACGTCTCATTGCAGGACCTGCCCTACCCGGACGAAGACGTCTGAGCGGAAAACCGCACCGGCTGCCCCATGCTCACACAAGGGTGAGTGAACCGAATTGCCGCCCACCGCGTATGAAGGGTATCTTTATGAAAGTAGAGCTGCCCGATGAAACATCTTGCGCTGACAACACTGCTTGCCACCACACCGCTTCCGGCGCTGGCGGATGGATTTGCCCCAATCAAGGACAAAGACCAGTTCCTGTCACTGATTGAAGGCAAGGAGTTGCGCAACTGGCTTTATGGTGTCCGGCTGCGGGTGTTGGAGGAAGGGGTCATTCAAGGCTCTGCGATCGGCTGGGACATCACCGGTTCATGGACATGGCAGGACGGCTATTTCTGCCGCGAGATGGCGTGGGGCGACGAACCCATCCCCTACAACTGCCAGTTGGTCGAGGTCGAAGGCGGTGACCGCATGCGCTTTACCGTCGATCAGGGGGCCGGCGACAGCGCGACCTTCCGCCTGCAGTAATCAGCCCAAATCATCCGCGCCATAACGCAGGATCACGGGGACGATCAGGTCTTCCTCGTCGATCAGGTGTCGGTCGAGTAGCCGTTCCAACCGGGTCAGTTCAGTCTGGAAACGGCCCGCAGCATCCTGCAGTTTGCGGCGGTCGTCGCGCAGGCCGATCACCTCGTTGGCACGGGTCACGAATGAGGCCAGATAGGCGTCAAGGTCGTGGTGGTCTTTATCGAGAATGGCAAAGCCCTTTTCGATCCGCGGGTCCTTCTTGGACAAGGTGGGAAAATAGTGCTGGTCCTCGATCATATGATGGCCGTGCAACTGCTGCACGAACATTCCGCCATAGCGCGAGACCATCGCGCCGAAACGGTCCGCCTCCATCTTGCGATCCAGAAGGCCTTCTGTCCCCTTACGCATCTCGGCCATCAGACGCCGGAACATCATGTGCCGGTCCAGCCAGAACGCGATCAGGTTGTTGAAACCGGGATCGGTGCTCCACCCGTTTCGCGGGTATTCCTCAAGCAGGACACGCAGCGCATCGGGCAGACCCTGACGGTCGGACAAAGCAAGGTTTTCGGTCATGTCAAGCGGTTCCAAAGTTCAGCAGCTGAGTCGGATTGCGCGTTTTCGCCAAAACCGCGACGCCCCGACAGCCTCAGATTGTTGCGACAGGCCTCACGGACCACAGCACATATTGCGCGAAACCGTGAATTCTGGGACATAGATCGCTCTGCCGTGGGGTCAACCGCCGTTAGTCCTTGCCATTTAGAAAAACCCGTCAAAAGATATCCACAGTGGCACAAAAACTGTGCCTCAAGCCAAAAAAGTATCCGCAAAAGGATACGCTATCAGGGAGTTCTCAATGACATTGAAAACCAAATTGCTTGCAACGACATCCGCGTTGCTGATCGCATCGACCGGCGCGCTTTATGCCGACGGCCATGCGACCCACCCCGTCACCGGCGAAGTTCTCGCCTCTGACCAGTCTTTCACCTACCGCGATCTGGACGAAAGCCCGTCGATCGACCCGGGCCTTGCCGAAGACAGCGCCGGTGGTGACATCCTGCGCGACCTCTTTGAGGGTCTCTACAACCAGGATGCAACTGGTAACCTGATTCCTGGCGTTGCCCTGAGCCACACCGTCAGCGACGATGGCATGACCTACACATTCACACTGCGTGACAACGCAAAGTGGTCCAATGGCGACACTGTGACCGCCGGTGATTTCGAGTACGCATGGAAGCGTGCCGCATCGCCAGAGCTGGCATCGCCCTACTCGTGGTTCATCGAGATCATGTCGCTTGAGAACGGCGCGGAAGTCATCGCCGGTGATGTCCCGCCATCCGATCTGGGTGTGAGCGCGATCGACGACACCACTCTGGAAGTTCGCCTGACCCAGCCACTGCCATACTTCCCGCAGATGCTGACCCACTTCACCACCTTCCCTGTGCATCAGGCCACCGTCGAAGCCCATGGCTCTGACTGGACCAAGCCGGGCAACATGGTGTCGAACGGGGCCTATGTCCTGACCGAGCATGTGCCACAGGAAAAGCTCGTGCGTGAGCGCAACGCGATGTACTGGGACAACGACAACACGATCATCGAAAAGGTGACCTCGCTGGTCATCAGCGATGAGAACGTGGCCCTGACCCGTTACCTTGCGGGCGAGCTGGACCGCACCGATGTTCCTGCCGGTCAGTTCCCACGTCTGGCGGCTGAATATCCAAATCAGGCCGTTTCGGTCCCAATGGCATGTTCCTACTACTACCTGTTCAACCTGCGCGACAACGCACCGGCTGAAATCCAGGACGTCCGCGTGCGCCAGGCGCTGAGCATGGCAATTGACCGTGACATCATCACCGAGAACGTGCTGGCTGGCGGCCAGAAGCCTGCCTACACCTTCACACACTGGGCGACCGCCGGTTTTGAAACGCCTGAGGTGCCGATCGTCACCATGACGCAGGAAGAGCGCAACGCAGAAGCACAGCGCCTGATGGCCGAAGCGGGCTTTGGTCCTGACAACCCACTGTCGATCGATCTGGTCTACAACACCTCTGAAAGCCACAAGTCGGTTGCAGTTGCTGTCAGCCAGATGTGGAAGCAGACACTGGGTGTCGAAACCACGCTGGCCAACCAGGAATGGCAGACCTTCCTTGAAGCCCGTTCGAACGGCGACTTCGAAGTGGCCCGTGGCGGCTGGTGTGCCGACTACAACGAAGCCTCGACCTTCCTTGATCTCTACAGCTCGGAATCGGGTTACAACGACTCCAAGTACAACAACCCAGAGGTCGACGCCCTGCTGGCTGCCGCACGCACTGCGGACAACCCACAGGCAAACTATGATCAGGTAGAGCTGATCGCAGCAGAAGACGTGCCGCTGATCCCGATCTACCACTATGCGTCGGTGAAACTGTTTGCCGAGGACCTCGAAGGCTGGCCGTTCGAGAACTTCCAGCAGAACTGGTACTCCAAAGATCTCTACAAGATCGCCGAGTAATCGCGTCGCGTGATGCACCGCGTCCCCTGCTTTGTCAGGGGGCGCGGTATTTTCCTTTTCAGTGACCTGAATGGACCCCTGACATGCTGAGCTTTGTTGCCCGCCGTCTTGCCGTGGCGATCCCGACCCTTTTGATACTGGTCGTGCTGTCTTTCATCCTGATGTATTCCGCCCCCGGTGGCCCGTTCAATTCCGAACGCCCGCTGCCGCCCGAAGTGCTGGCGAATATCGAGGCGAAATACGGGCTGGATCAGCCGTTCTGGAAGCAGATCGTCAACTACGTGGTCAGCGTGGTCACACAATTCGATTTCGGGCCGTCGTTCCAATACAAGGACCGCACGGTCAATGATGTCATCGCCCAAGGCTTTCCGGTGACGCTGACTTACGGCTTCTGGTCATTCATCGTCGCCGTCACCGTCGGCATGTCCTTGGGCGTGGCCGCCGCCATCAAGCAGAACTCGTGGCTGGACTATCTGGCCGTTGGCGTGTCCATCGGGGCACAGGTCCTGCCAAACTTCGTCATGGCGCCGATCCTGCTTCTGATCTTTACACTCTGGCTGGGCTGGCTGCCGGGTGGCGGCTGGGAAGGCGGGCAGTGGAATTACCTGATCATGCCGGTCATCGCGCTCTCCACATCCTATATGGCCTCGATCGCGCGGATCACGCGGTCCTCGATGCTGGAGGTGCTGAACACCAACTTTATCCGCACCGCAAAGGCCAAAGGCCTGCCGATGCGCCGCGTGATCTGGAAACACGCGATGAAACCCACAATCCTGCCGGTCCTGTCCTATCTGGGCCCTGCATTTGTGGGCATGATCACCGGCTCGGTGATTATCGACGTCTTCTTTTCCACCGGCGGGATCGGGCAGTTCTTTGTGAACTCGGCCTTCAACCGCGATTATTCCGTCATCATGGGGATCACCATTCTGGTGGGCACCCTGACGATCCTGTTCAACCTTCTGGTCGATGTGCTCTACGCATGGATCGACCCGAAAATCCGCTACTAAGGGGGCTGGCAGATGTTACCGAACCGTGCCGCCGTTGAAGGTGTAGGTGAAGCGATCGAACTGGCCGAGGTCAAAGGCC
>CAZOMZ010000031.1:0-12783 GCA_964581065.1 uncultured Loktanella sp.
CCACCGGTGCAGAATGCCTTGAAGGGGTCTCGGAAGGCTCCATCGACGTCTACATTTCCACCTCGGGCGGCGCTGCTGGCATCTTCCCGTACATTCAGGTGCTCGACCTGCCTTACCTGATGTCGGATGACCGCGTGGCCGAGGCCGTGCTGTCGGGTGACTTCGTGCGCACGCTGCGCGACCGCGCACTGGCTGACAGTGACAACACCATCCGCCTGATGACCGTCGGCAACACCGGCGGCTGGCGCAACTTCGCCAACACCGAACGCCGCGTGCAGGGCCCATCCGATCTGGAAGGCCTGAAAATGCGCACCGTTGTGGCCGACCTGCCCGTGCAGCTGGTCGAAGCCATGGGTGCCTCTGCGACACCTATTCCATGGCCCGAGCTTTTCACCTCGCTGCAAACCGGCGTTGTTGAAGGCACTGCAAACGGCATCACCGACATCATGGGCATGAAGTTCCCTGATGCGGGCCTGCAGTATCTGACACTGGACGGTCACTCTTACATGGGTGCCCTGTGGTGGATGAGCAACGACAACTTCATGGCCATGCCGGAAGACCTGCGCCGCGTCGTTGTGGACGGTTTCTATCAGCTGCAGCAGGCAACCTTTGCCTCGCCAAAGCGCAAGTCCATCGAAGCCTATGAAGCCTTCGTGGCCGGTGGTGGTGACATCTACGTCCCGACACCTGAAGAAAAAGCCGCATTCGCCGAAGCTGCGGCACCTGTCTATGACTGGTTCCGCTCGAACGTTGACGGTGGTTCCGAAGTGCTTGACGCGCTGATCGCGGCTGTGGCCGAGGTCGAGGCCGATCTGGCCTCTGGTTACGCCTCTGACCTGAACTAAGCACCACATACAAAAAGACCTGATGGGCCGTCCGATTTCGGGCGGCCCATTCGTTTTGGCGGTGTGAAATGCTGCTAGCGCGCGGCGATCAGGCCCTCGCGCAGCATAAAGGTCAGGCCCGCGCTTACATCCTGCGCCAGTTGCGCTTGGGGGATATCGGGGAATATTTCCACCAAAACCGAGACAATGATGTCGCCGGACACTGCTTCCTCAAGCAGTTTCCAGATCATCATGGACAGCGGGTTCAGCTTGCGGATTGCCAAACCCAACTCACTGGCAAGATAGATGGTCTGGTCTGTCTCAACCTCTGTATAGCCCGGCACGCGGGCATAGAGGCAGTCCATCTGCGCCTCGTCGCGCGAACGGTCCTTGCGCATGTCCAGCGGGGCGGGTCTGGTCGGCATCTGCCTGCCTTCTGCCGTGATCCGCGCGGTCGGCATGTCCTGCAACAGATCGGTGGTGTCCAGCAGCACCGCCGCCTCTTCCACGTCGCGGTAAGTCATGCGCAGAACGGGGACAGTCTTTGTCATGGCTTCGGCGACCGCAAGGATCGCACCCGCGTGCACCTGACGCCCAAAGTTCTGCTTCATGATGACGGCGAACGCCTCGTCCGCGGAAACAGGGGCCAATGTCGCGGGGCCCTCAAGCGTCATATCGCGGTCAAGCATCACAATTGCACCCAATGGCAGCTCTGAACCGGACCGAGGCAGGTCGATCTCGGACAGATAGCCGTATTGCTTGTTGCGGGTGGTGATATGCGCATCGATCCATGCGGCATGATCGGGGGCCAGCGTGTCGGGCAAAGGCAGGCGCAGGCGGGGCGCAATCCCGTTGGCCACGCCCGAGATCACCCGCGTCTGCGGATCGACGGCCAGAGGAACGAAATCATCGGTAAAGACCGGATGCCCCCGCCGCGCCAGAGTCGCCGTCAGCAGGCTCTTTCCCGCGCGGCGCTGGTTGGGAAAGATCACAAGGCGATTGCCAAAAACAACGGCCGCCGCATGCAGACAAAGCAGGTCGGGCCGGCTGCGCAGACGTTCCCAGGACATCTCGCAGATCAGATCGCAAATGGCGTTGACGGGTTGCAGAAGGGAATCCTGCTTGTCGGCTCGTGGTGTCACGAGGCGCCATTTGTCACCATCCTCGGACGGGCCAATGCTGGCAAAGGGCGTGCCGCCGCCTGCTACGGCCTCATGCGGCCAGCCAGCAAAAATGGGCGTCATCAGGGGCAAAACGGTCTCTGGCTCTGCCAGACAGACCGGATTGTCCAAGCCCTCGAACTTGTGGAAAGCGGTTTTCATGGGCCTCACACAGAAACGGCCCCGGAAGCGGGGCCGTTCCAATCGTTGCCGCCTGCCAACAACGTGTCAAGCAGGCAGAAACGAACCGGCTTATTCAGGGATGGTGCAGGTGCTTGTCTCTGCGTCCCACAGGCCACCCATTGTCTCGCAATCGCTGGGACCGGATGCAACGCTAGGTTCGCTTGGGGCGCTCGGCTCGCTTGGCGAGCTGACGGAACTTGGGCTGCTTGGGGAAGATGCAGCCGAGTTCCCGTCAGAGGCATGTGCCATCGACATCGTTGTAAAGGCAGGTGCGGCATAAGCTGCGGCCGCAAGGCCACCGATGCGTGCCAGCATCTTGCGACGGGAAAGATCGTTTGTGTTGTCCGACATAGTTGTCCCTTTATTTCTGTTTCGTTGTTGCGGTGTCAATCTTGGGCGACCTGGCGTGCGCCCCTGAACAACCCCGCCCCAGTTGCACGGCATTTTTGTGGCAAGAACCATTCCGATTTGGTTTATCAGCCCCGCCTAAACCTAAGTTATAGGCAGAAACCTGCCCACCTGCGGCCCGCGCCATCCGGTTCACACCGGCCACGCAAGCGTTTGAACTCTTTGATAGAACAGAGTTTGGGCTATACATATTGCGTTCATTTATGCTTTTCTGAGGTCAAGGAGTGTTTCAGACGATGCATTTCAAATTGTTCCGGTATGCCGCACTGAGCGTTGCAACCACAGCCTGTCTGGCTGGATTTGCAATGACCGCCGAGTCGCAACAAGCAACCGTTCCGGACCTTGATCTACCGATCAACGACCCCGACGATATCGTGGCGCTTTGTGGGGGTGACCCCAGTGCGGGCGAACCGAACTTTGCCGAAACCTGCGCAGCTTGCCACACTCTCGGCGAAGGCGAGGCCCATGGTGTAGGCCCGAACCTCTATGCGCTCTACGGGCGAACCGCGGGCGGTGCCGAAGGTTATCCCTATTCTGCCGCGATGGTCACGGCAGGCGAAGACGGGCTGGTCTGGGGGCGTGAGACCCTGCGCCCCTTCCTCGCCGATCCGCAAAGCATTGTGCCCGGAACCACCAAGCGCCCGATGCCGGGCATGGACAACGAAGCCTATCGCACCGACCTGATGACCTATGTCCGGCTGACGACCACGCCGCCCCCACCGGCACCCGAAGACGTCTTGATCCCGGATGAACTGCTCGCCATGACTGGTGACATTCCTTACGGCGAATACCTCGCCTCCGAATGCGCCTCCTGCCACGTTTCAGGACAGGCCAGCACCACCGGCGTGCCGCAGATCGACAACCTGACCCGCGAGGCCATGATGCTGGCGCTGCTGCAATACCGGATCGGGGCACGCGACAACCAGACAATGGGGGCCGTCGCGCGCGGTCTGGGCGATGAAGAGATTGCCGCGCTGGCCGCATATTTTTCACAACTGAATAATTAGACAAAAAGGGAGATCACCCATGTCATTCAACAGAAGAACCTTCCTCGGAACCGCCGTCGCCAGCACCGCGACACTTGCCGCACCCACTGTCTGGGCGGCGGGGCATGGCACCCCCAAAGTCGTCGTCATTGGCGGCGGTGCCGGTGGTGCGACAGCCGCGCGCTACATCGCCAAAGACAGCGCCGGCGCCATCGACGTGACCCTGATCGAACCGCAGCGCCGCTACTACACCTGCTTTTTCTCCAACCTCTACATCGGCGGCTTCCGCGAGATGGAAAGCCTCGGCCATTCCTATGCGACCCTCGCGTCCAGCCACGGCATCAATGTGCTGCATGATCTGGCGATCGGCGTTGACCGCGACGCCAAGACCGTCACTACCGCTGCGGGCCATGTCGTGCCCTACGACCGGCTGATCCTGTCGCCCGGCATCGACTTTGTCGACGGTGCTGTCGCAGGGTGGGACGTTGCCGCGCAAAGCAAGATGCCCCACGCCTACAAAGGCGGCACGCAGGCGCAGCTCTTGAAAGCCCAGATCGAGGCGATGCCTCAGGGCGGCACCTATGCGATGGTGGCCCCGCCAAACCCATACCGCTGCCCACCCGGCCCTTACGAGCGGATTTCGATGGTGGCGCATCTGCTCAAGCAGACCAATCCCACCGCAAAAATTCTCATCGCCGACCCGAAAGAGGCATTCTCCAAGAAAGGTCTCTTTGAGGAAGGCTGGGCGCGCCACTACGAGGGCATGGTGACTTGGGTCGGCGGACCTGACGGCGGCGGCGATGTCAGTGTCGACCCAGACGCGATGACCCTGACGATCGCCGGTGAGGTCACGCGCGTCGACGCCTGCAATGTCATCCCGGCGATGAAGGCCGGGCGCATCGCCGAGATCGCAGGCGTGACCGAAGGCAACTGGGCGCCAGTCAACGCCGCTGATCTTTCATCCAAGATCGATGCGAATATCCACGTGCTCGGTGACGCCTGCGCACAGGGCGATATGCCGAAATCGGGCTTCTCGGCCAACAGTCAGGCCAAGGTCTGTGCCAATGCGGTCCGCGGCGCGCTGACCGGCAGCCGTGTTTTCCCTGCCCGCTTCGCCAATACATGCTGGTCACTGATTGCCACCAATGACGGTGTGAAAGTGGGTGCGACCTACGAGGCAACCGAGGAAAAGATCGCCCGCGTGGACGGCTTTATCTCGCAAACCGGAGAAAGCGACGCGTTGCGCGAGGCCACCTATCAGGAAAGCCTCGGCTGGTACGACGGGATCAGCACGGACATGTTCAGCTAGAGCCGCTCAAGACGCGAAGACAACGGCCGCCCGTCAGGGCGGCCCAATAGCAAGCGAGACGTGCTTTCGTCAGTTGCCCGGGTTGCTTGAGTGGAAACGGATGGCAGAAAAGAGCCCAAGCCTCGAAAACCAAAGCTCTCGGATCGCTCGGTCTTAGGCAGCTTTCCGGTGTAGGGCGCGAAAGTCTTTGGGCGTCATCCCTGTTTCACGACTGAACGCCTTGTAGAATGTTGAGCGCGAGTTAAAGCCAACTTCCAAGGCGACGTCGAGCACCGAGTCTTCACCTGCTGCGATCAGGGGTTTGGAGGCTTCAATCCGCCACCGCGCCACGTAGTCAAAGAAGCTTGTCCCGATTTCCTGATTCAATGTCTGTGAGACCTGATTGGGCAGCGCGCCTACATGCTGGGACAGCTTTTGCAGAGACAGGCCGGGATCGAGATAGAGCGCGTCCTTCTCCATTGCCGCGTCGATCCGCGCCGCCAGCTTCGCCGCGTGGTCGTCCGTCAGGGCAGAGCGGGCGTATTTGATATCAGGCTCGGGCTCCGGTTCGGGGGCTCTGGGGTCCATTGATCTGACAGGGGCAAAGATATTCAACACCAGCAATCCTGCTCCGATCAGCACCAGAAAGACCTCGGCGACAAACAAACGCCCATCGGCAAAGTTCTCATCCGCCAGAGCACCCGCCCCTGTAACCCAGATCAGGATGATCAAGACCATCATCACATCGACCCAGCGCAGGTCCCGTTCTTCAGCGTCAGAATAAAGCTGCCGGATATGGGCGCGGTAGGTCGTCAGGCGACGCAGGATCGCGATGACATAGGCAAGAGACACAGGCAGCCAGAGGACCAGCAATGCAAAGGTCGCAAGGGCCAGAGTGCCAGGCAGAAAGCCCGCAGGCAATTCGCCCGACAGGAACATCAGTGCCTTGGCTCGGGCAGGCAGCACCCAGTAACCGACACAGACCACAGCGCCCACCAGTGGCAATGCCAGATCACGCCACAGGATGCGCGAAGACTGGGCCGGTGACGTGTTGGCCAGGATGTAGTGATAAAAGGCTGGCGGCAGCGCCAGTAGAAGCACCAGCAAAATAGGCATGTAGTTGATCAGGGCTCCACCCGCAAAGGTTCTGACCAGCGGCAGCGCGAGCATCCCGATGAAGGCCAGATAGACCACCGCAAGGCTCAGCAAGGCGCGATGCTGCCCTTGGCGCGGCACCACCGTTACCAGCCCGGACAGGGCAACGCCCAGACAGAGCCCGGCGAGGGTGAGGAGTGCGGCAGTGTCCATGCGCCTTGATAGGCAGGTTTGATCGTCATCATCAACGCTCCCGCGTTTTCTGCGGCAAAGAATGTCCTCGCCGTCACGCGCGGACGACAGGACATGTCGGCGGGGTGCATATCGGGGTGAAACCGGCACACCTGAAAGGAACTCTCATGCCTACCCCTGATATCATCACTCTGTCTGCACATGTCGCGCTCGGTACCTTGGCCGTGGTCGTCGGCGCTATTGCCCTCGGCGCACGCAAGGGGCGCAAGACCCATGTCGGTGCGGGCCGCATCTTTGTCGTCAGCATGGGATTGGCATCCGTGCTCGGGGCGATCCTCGGTGCGATCAAATACGAGACATTCTGGATCACCTTTCACGCGGGTATCCTCGGCGCGACGCTGGTCACAAGCGGTGTGCTCGCCGTCCGTATCCGCAGGGCGGGTGCCAGAAGACTGTTCGCTGCCGTCGCTGGCCTAAACGCCCTTAACGCTGCCGCATTGCTCGGTGCCGGTTGGTACGCCACGACACTGCCGGACGGGCAACTGCTGGGCTTTGCAGCGGGGGATTACTTTTTTCTCTTCGGCATGGCGGCGATCGCCTTTGGCGCTGATCTGCGCATGATGCTGGGGCCGCAGGTCTCGGACCGCCAGCGGATCGCCCAGCATCTTGTCCGGATGTGCATCGGGTTCTTCATCGCGGCGGGTTCCGCCTTTACCGGACCGGGGGCCTCGGCCTTTCCTGAAGGAGTGCGCAACTCGGGCGTCTTGTCGCTTCCAGAACTGACAATTGTCATTCTTATGCTGTTCTGGCTATGGAAAACACTGCGCCGCCCGCAAACGGCGGCGGTCAATCACTAGTCGGGGGCTGCATGCCAGCGGCTGCGATACAGTAATCAACGAAACCGGACAGCCTTGGTCTCTCAGATCGGGAAGACATGGCCCTGCCTCCGACCACTTGGTGCTTTTTGTTGCGAAGTGCCCGTTCGAGTTGTCGAAGCCAGAGCATGCTCACCATGACTGGACGTCTGCCCCAAAAACCAGGCATCCCATCACCGGAACGGATACATCCACCCCTTGTAGTCATCCACCAGCACCTCGGCCCGCGCCCGTTCTTCGGGCGTCAGCCGCGGTGTGATTTCCTCAAGCGAGATCAGCGCGTCTGGGTCGCCACCTATTGCCGACAAAGCATACCAAAGATAGGCTCTGACAAGGTCCGGCGCGGGGATGCCGCGGCCGACTTCGTAATACCAGCCAAGACCGGACTGCGCGCCAGGATGCCCTTTCAACGACGCCCTCAGATACCAGTCAAACGCCCGTTCGTCGTCGCGTTCGACACCAAGACCAAGCGCATACATGACGCCGATCCATTCTTCGGCCTCGGCATTGCCAGAGCGCGCGTAAACCTCGAACAACTTGCGGGCTTCTTCAAATTCACCCGCCTCCATAAGGTCGCGCGCGGTCTCCATGTCGGCCAGCGCAGGCGCGCCGAGGCCGATCACGCAAGCACAGATCAGCCCGCGCAGATGCCGCAGACCCGCCATACGGTTTGCCGACGTTTTGCCGACGTTTTGCATACTGCTGTCCTCGTTGCTGTTCTGGGGGCAGGATCGGCTGCCGCCCAAGGGATTTCACCGGATGATTACATCCAGGTGGACCCTGATCAAGCCCGCATCGGACAACTTCTCTTCTATGATAAGATATTGTCGGGAAACAGAAATATCTCCTGCGGGACCTGTCACCACCACGATCATGCGGGCGGTGACGGCCTGTCCTTGGGCATTGGCGAAGGCGGCGTGGGGGTGGGCCCCGACCGCACCGCTGGCACAGGCGCCGATATGATCCGCAAACGCATCCCCCGCAACGCGCCAGCCCTTTGGAATCTCGGCCATAATTCCATCGAAGTCATGTTCCACGATGGCCGCCTGACGGCCTCGGACCTCTACGGCAACGGCTTTGACAGCCCCGCCGAAGAATGGCTGCCCCGGGGCCTCGACAACCTCGTTGCCGCACAGGCGCTTTTTCCCATGGCCGCACAGTTCGAGATGATGGGAAACCTCGGCGAGAACGACATCGTCGGTGCCGTCCACAACCGGATCGATCGCGGCTGGCCGATTATTGCAAAACGCGTGCGCACCATTCCTGCCTATGGCGAGATGTTCGTGCAAGCCTTTGATCACATTGAAGAACCGGGCGACGTGACCATCGTCGAGATCGGCAACGCCCTTGGCGCCTTTATCATCAGCGAATGGCAATCCTTCGACAGCCCCTACGACAAATGGCTGACCGGCACGCCCCTGCCCGATCAGGCCGAACACGGCCGCCAGCTGTTCTTCACCAACCGCTGTGCTGCCTGCCACGCGGGCCCGCTCTTTACAGACCAGCAATTCCACGCCCTCGGCCTGCCAGCATTCGGCCCCGGACGCACGCGTCAGTGGGACCAGATCCCGCGCGACGTGGGCCGCATGGCGGAGACCAATCTGCTTGAAGATGCCTACCGCTTCCGCACACCTTCACTGCGCAACGTCGCACTCACCGGTCCCTATGGTCACAATGGCGCCTACGCGACCCTCGAGGACATGATCCGCCACCACGCCGACCCCGCAGCCGCCCGCGCCGCGTGGACGCCGACAGATGCCAATCTGCCCGACGTACCTTGGCTCGCTGCGGGAGATTTCGCCATCCAGTCCGACAGGCTCGAGATGGCGCGTCAGCAACGGCACCTCGACATCCGCCCGATGACCCTCAGCGATCAGGACATCGCGGATCTAGTCGCCTTCCTGCACGCTCTCACCGGCGAAACAGCCCAGGAACGCCCCTTGGGCCGCCCCGAGACTGTCCCCAGCGGCCTGCCGGTGGACTAGCTCATTATTATTGGCCCATAAATATCCCCGCCGGAGGCATCCTGCGCCTGCCACCCACAACCCGCCAGACGTGTCCGCGCCCCTCAGAGGCAGTCCGCCGGTCTCTTCACGAAAGACGGATCAGCACGCCCAGATCCGCCACATTGGTCCCTGTGGCGCCGGTCATCAGCAGATCGCCCGCCTCGGCCAAGGCGGCATAGCTGTCATTGTTGGCAAGCAGCGCATCCACATCACTGATCCGGTCCAGCGTTGCCTGATCGACTATTCCGCCTGCGGCATCAGTTGGCCCGTCTCTACCGTCCGAGCCGCCCTGCAAACAGACAAAATCGCCCCACCCCCGCGCCCGCGCTTCACGCGCAATCCGCAAGGCAAGCTCCTGATTGCGCCCGCCGCGTCCGGTGCCGCGCAAGACCACCGTCGTCTCACCGCCCCATAGCGTCACTCCGACTCCCGCGGCGTTGCATATGGCATGCGCGGCCTCGGCCACGTCACCTTCGATGGGTGTGGCCAGGACACGCGCTTCGGGGGCTTCTGCCTGCATGGCAGCAACGCTTAGCCCGTTGGAGCCGATAAGTATATTTCGCGCGGCAGGCAGGTCATGGACGACAGGATCGCGCTGCAAATGGGCTTTGACCGAGGCAGGCACCCTGCCCCAAACACCCGCATCCTGCAAAACATGGGCGGCCTCTGCCGCCGTGCCAATCGGCGCGACGGTCGGACCGCTGGCGATCACGGCAAGATCGTCTCCGATCACGTCCGACAGGATCAGCGCGGTGACGGGGTGCGGAGCCGCATGTCGCAGAAAGCCGCCACCTTTCAGGTCCGACAACTGCTGGCGCACGAGGTTCATCGCGCGGATGTCCAGACCCGCACCCAGAAGAAGACTATTTACCAAAGCTTTGTCGGCCAACGTGAGATCGCCGGCCGGTGCAGGCACCAATGCCGACCCTCCGCCCGAAATCAGCGCGAGCACCGGCCCTTCGGCCCTCTGTAGCGCGGCGATGACCTCGCGCGCGGCGGCGGCACCGTTTTCATCAGGCACCGGATGACCGGCCGCAAAAACCTTTGCCCCGTCCAGCCGGCCCGCATTTTCGTAGTTGGTCACGACAAGGCAGTGCACCCCGGGAAAACGTTTTAGTGCGGCCTCTGCCATGCGCATTGCGGCCTTGCCGATGGCCACAATCAGCGCTGGCTGCACGACCTGATCCAGATGTGCGCTGACCGCCGCATAGGGGTCGGCCGCGCGCACGCCCGCCTGAAAGATCTCTCGCGCCCTAGTTCTTGCCTTGCCCGTCATCGCTGCCCTTTCCTGCCATGTCCAAGAGGTAGGCCATCCGCTGCACCACCTGCAACTCAAGATCCGCCGCAGGTGCAGCACCAAGTGTGGGCAAGGACAGGGCCACCAGCATCCGCGGGTTCGCGCTCACCTGCATGATGTGGGTCGCAGCGAAGCGGTCAAACAGATAGGTGATATGGTCATCGGCATCCTGTCCCAAAGCCGGCGGTGCCGCGCGCTGCAAAACCGGTGCGCGATCGAAAATCCGGTCAAGCACCTGCCGCGACAGTCCCGACAGGCTGTCCTCGCGCACCACCACCGCACCATCCACTTGCGGATGGTCCTGCAGCGCACGCAGGAATGCCAGCGGATCATCGGCACGGCTTTCGGCCAGATGCCTCAGAAGGTCGAGGGATTCATCCTCCTGCCGCAGGTTGCGGGCGTCCGTGACCAGCGTCACCAGAATGATCGTCGCCAAGATGGTCGCAAAGACCAAGGCAAGGTCTTTGCCCGTGAAACTGGCAAGCTGGGCGATCACAAGACCTGCAATCAATGCCGCACCGACCAGCAGGACAAAGGATTGCATGGTTGCGCGGTGGCCCATATGCGGACGACCCAGACTGACAGCCAGCCAGCAAAGCCCCAGCACAGCGAGGGCCGAGAACTGCACCGGCAGGCCCAGTTGCACCATCAGGAAATCTCCGATTGCCAGTGGCACCAACAACAGCAAGGACAAGCCCAGTCGCACAACCATCCGGTTCTCGTGCAATCCCAGACTGCTTCGGTCGCGGGTCATGATCAGGTAGCCTGACAGAAGAAACCCCAGAACCTGAAACGCAAGCAATGCAAAGACGCGGGCCGGATCGATGCTGTCCCCATACCAGAATGCACTGACCGCGAAGAGCGCCGCACCCATGCCGATGATGACCTTGAAACTCGCCGGAGCATGCCGCCGCAGCAGCCCTTCGGTCAGCAGCAATACCGCCAGAGGGATCAGTGCCGCCGCCAGCAGCACCAGAATGCGGAATGCCTCGATACCCGTTAACGACATCAGGATGCGTCCGGCGAACAAGAGCATCGTGACCCGCAGCCCGAAGAGAAAGCGCCGGTTCAGCGGCTGCCATTGCCCACGTGCGGCGACAAGGCCATGGACCATGAACAACCCCGTCAGCGCCGCCACGGAAAGGTAGAGTTGCACAAGGGCGATTGCCGCAGCCGTCATTCCTGCCGCCCCGCCCGATAAGGTCTCAGGATCGACCAGCCCTTGCCTGCGTCGAGCCAGTAAAGGATTGGCAGGACCAGCCGCTGCAACATCACGATCCCACCCGTCAGCATCAGCCCGAAAACCGCAGAGCGCGGCACTTCGCGCGACAGGTATTTGCGCATAGCGACCATATCCATCTGCCCCAGTTGCAGCAGGTCATCGCCGCGCGCGTAGTCCAGCATTTCGGCACAAAACCTATTGTAGGCAGCGTCACGGTGTTTGGGAGCATCCTCCCATGTCTTCTTGAGGTCGTCAGAGCCGCCGGTATAGGCGTTGGTGATCACAAAGCGGTCTTCGTCAAATCCGGCTTCAGGGCCGACACCGAACACCTGCCGATGGGCCAACATGATCTCACGCGCCAGAAAGAGATGCCGCAGGCGGCGTTTGCCGGCCCTTGGTGCAGGCCAGACGTCCGAGAACATCTCGGCCACCATCCCCGCCACGGCAGGCACCTGCGTGACATTGGAGACCACAACAGGCCGGAACTGATGACGCAGGAAGATCAGGAAACAGGTCAGCCCGTAGAGGACCCATGACAGGTTTTTGGACCTTTCATCAGGATCAACCATGACAAGGCCCAGATGCAGCACTTCGGTCGGCGCAGGGTCGGTCTGCAACTGCATCACGGTCAGGGCGTTGAAGGCAACCGGTGTGCCATCCGGGCGGGCAACGAGCGTGATCACGACATTCTCCATGACCGCCGCGTCACCCGAAAAGACCCCGTAAGTCAGCGCACCCTCATCCAGCGTGCGAGATGCAACCTTGCGCAAATCCGCGCTGAGCCGCCCGAGATCATCTTGTGCCATCCAGGCTCCGGGGGCCTCAACGATGCGCACCAGAAACCCCTCCGCCGAGCGGAGTGATACGTCCATATGCTTGCGCCCGATGCTTTTGAGGATGCTGCGGATCACCTGACTGTCCTTTACCCCACAGGCGAAAGCCTATGAGGCGCGCCGTTGCAGCACAAGCAATGCCTTACAGATAGCGGTTCACCAGATTTTCCAGCCTCTCCTGCCGTCCGGACACGGGTTCGGGGTTTATGTTGTCGCGCTGCACGCAATCGAAACAGTGATCAAGCGTGGCATGGTGAAGAAGGGCTTGCGACTCCTCGGTCTCCCACCCCGCATAGCGCGCCGCCCGCGCGGCTTCGAGCTTGCCGTCTTCCAGCATGGCCGCCGCCGCCTTCAGACCCGCTGCACAGGCGTCCATGCCGCCCACATGGGCAAGGATCAGGTCTTCTGGATCAA
>CAZOMZ010000032.1:0-12460 GCA_964581065.1 uncultured Loktanella sp.
ACAACCCCAAGGCCAAGATCGGCCTGCCCGAGATCATGGTCGGCATCTTCCCCGGTGCCGGCGGCACAACCCGCCTGAGCCGCAAGCTGGGTGCCATGGCCGCATCGCCGCTGCTGCTGGAAGGCAAGCTGAACGACCCGCAGAAGGCCAAAGCCGCTGGTGTGATCGACGAAGTCGTGCCAGCCGACGAGCTGCTCTCTGCGGCCAAGGCTTGGGTTCTCTCCGAGCCGAACATCGTCAAGCCATGGGATGAAAAGGGCTACAAGATGCCCGGCGGCGCGCCATATCATCCTGCCGGTTTCATGACCTTCGTCGGCGCCTCCGCCATGGTCAACGGCAAGACCCAAGGCGTCTATCCTGCCGCCAAGGCCCTGCTCTCTGCTGTCTACGAAGGCGCTCTGGTACCTTTCGACACCGCCCTCAAGATCGAGGCCCGCTGGTTCACCAACGTCCTGATGAACCCGTCGTCGTCTGCCATGATCCGCAGCCTTTTTGTGAACAAGGAAGCATTGGAAAAAGGCGCGAACCGCCCCGAGGCTGCAGACCAGAAAGTCAGCAAAGTCGGTGTCATCGGTGCAGGCATGATGGGCGCGGGTATCGCACTGGTTTCCGCCCTTGCAGGAATCGAAGTTGTGCTGATCGACAACACACAGGAAGCCGCCGACAAGGGCAAATCATATACCACAGCACATCTCGACAAAGGGATGGCCCGCAAGAAGGTCACGCAGGAAAAGAAAGATGCTGTACTGGGTCTGATCAACGCCACGACAGACTATGACGCACTCAAGGGCTGCGATCTGATCGTCGAAGCCGTCTTCGAAGACGTTGGCGTCAAAGCGGACGTGACCCAAAAGGTGCAGGCCGTTACAGGCTCCGACTGCATCTTTGCGACCAATACCTCGACCCTGCCAATCACCGAACTGGCCAAAGCCTCGGCTGATCCGGAGAAATTCATCGGCATCCACTTCTTCTCGCCCGTCGACAAGATGCTGTTGGTGGAAATCATCAAGGGCAAGGAAACAGGTGACGTCGCTGTGGCCAAGGCGCTGGACTATGTGCGCCAGATCAGGAAGACCCCGATCGTCGTCAACGACGAACGCTTCTTCTACGCCAACCGCTGCATCATTCCTTACATCAACGAAGGCATCCGCATGGTGAAGGAAGGCGTTGAACCCGCGCTGATCGAAAACGCCGCGAAACTGGTCGGCATGCCACTCGGCCCGCTGCAACTGGTTGACGAAACCTCGGTCGATCTGGGTGTAAAAATCGCCAAGGCGACCAAAGCCGCAATGGGCGATGCCTACCCTGACGGCACCGTTGATGAAGTGCTGTTCTGGATGTTTGACGAGGGTCGTTTGGGCCGCAAATCGAACGCCGGTTTCTATGCCTATGACGACAAGGGCAAGCGTCAGGGCCTCTGGGACGGTCTGGCCGCGCAATACCCTGTTGCCGATGATCAGCCCGATCTCATCGAGGTGCAGCACCGCCTGCTCTTTGCACAGGTGCTGGAAGCGGTCCGTGCACTGGAAGAAGGCGTGCTGGAAGACATCCGCGAAGGCGACGTCGGCGCGATCCTCGGCTGGGGTTTCGCACCATGGTCGGGCGGTCCGTTCAGCTGGCTCGACATCATCGGTGCTCCTTATGCTGCGGAGCGCTGTGATGCGCTGACCGAAAAATTCGGCGACCGTTTCACAACGCCCGCCCTCCTGCGCGAGATGGCCGACAAGGGTCAGGACTTCTACAAGCGGTTCGGTCCAGAAGCGAAAGCAGCCTAAGACATCAAAAGGGCGCCCCGAGGGGCGCCCTTTTCATTCGGCATGATACCCGAACCGCGCAATATCGTCTGCGGCCAGTTTGGCCACGATTTCAATATCTTCATCGTCATAGTAGGCACGCCAGTCGCGGGTCCGCTCGGACCGGTTCAGATGCGGGATACTTAGCTCGAACCCTAGGTGTTCCCAGACAGGCGCGAAATCTTCCGGGTGCTCAAGACGGACAAAGGCTGCGCATTGGATTACCCCGTCGGGACGCGTGACATAGCTGACGGCAGGGCTGTTTCTTTCGGCCGTCTGGACATACGGATCGCGAAGGAAGGATTTGAAATCAAGCGCCTTCGCGCGGGTCACGGCGGGGTGGTCGATAGATTGGTCCTTGAGCCAGTGGTAATAGCTGACCTTCCGGTCCCAAGGATTGCGCACCAGCGTGCAGACAAAATAGTCCTGCGACACCAGATCACCGACATCCACCAACCTGCTGTGTTTCCAAAGCCGCCCCGGCACGACCAGCCCCTCAAGCCGTTTCTTGCGCCGACGTGCCTTCGGGGTGTCCCCGATCAATATATCGTCCGCCGCTGCGCGATCTTCATAGGCACGCATGAAGCTCGTCCCGCCGGTCTTGGGGATATGCACAAAGGCAAAGCGGCGCTTGGGCGAAATGATCATCCGCCTCTCCGGATTGCGACGGTGGCACCGGACAGAATGATCAGGGCCATGCCAAACAACCCAAGGGGCGGCACAACCTGCCCCCAGAGATACCACGCCCAGGCGCTGGCAAAGATCAGCAGCGAGTATTCAAAGACCGCGACCTGACTGGCCTCGCCAATCTGGTAGCCACGGAAGATGCAAAGGATGCCGATCATCGCGCCGACCGCCTGCACCGCCAGCCAGAGGAACAATTCCGCATCAAGCGGCATCCAGCCGCGACTTGAAAACCCCTCGGGACCATAACCGGTGCCCGGGAAAACCAGACAGCCGATCGCGCCGAAGAGACCAAGGGCCACAAAGAAGCCCGCACTGAGCGCCAATGTCCCCTCGCCCTCGCACCATGCGCGGGTTGCGACGGCACCGATAGCATAGAAAAGTCCCGCCAACACAGGCAGAAAACTGACAAGGTCAAGCGCCGCAGGATCTGGCCGGATCACCAAGAGCGCCCCCAGAAAGCCCACGCCGATGGCCGTCGTCTGGATCAGGCCGATCCGTTTGCCCTGAAACACCGCTGCAATCAGCGCCACAAAGAGCGGTGCGGTAAAGAACCCCGCGACGACCACACCGATGGGCAGGATTGCGAGACAGCCAAAATAGATCAGCAGAGCAATTGCCTGCATTGCACTGCGCCCTGCCACGGCCAGCCAGCGTTTGGGCCGCAGCACACCAAAGCCCAGCGCGGCCACAGACACCAGCATCGCCATGACCATCAAACTGCGCATCAGGTGAAACTGCCAAAGCGAACTGTCACTGGCGACAAGGATCACCAGATTGTCCGACAGTCCCAGGGTTGCCATCCCGACAAGGATCGCAATCGCAGCCTGCGCAGGTGCCACTGGCGTGTTCATTCAATATCCCTTCGGGTCGTGCCGGCGCGCGTCACTGCCCGCGAACCGTGTCAGCAAATGTCAGACGCAGACTTTGGGACTTTCCGGCTTTGTCGCAAGTGGAAACGAATTGTCTGACATTTAACACTTGTCAGTTGCCTCTGTTTTTCGTTCTTATGAGACCGAACATGCGAGGAGGATCACATGGGCTGGATGCGTGACGAAACGGGCTTGGGCAAACGGGCTGCGAACTATGTGCCACTGACGCCGCTATCGCACCTGCAACGGGCCGCCCTGATTTTTGCGGATCGCGAGGCACTGGTCTACGGCAACACACGGCTGACTTACGGGCGTTACTACCGTCGGGTATCTCGCCTCGCCTCGGCACTGACGAAGGTCGGCGTCGTGCCGGGTGATGTGGTGGCCACCATCCTGCCCAATATCCCCGCACAATCCGAGGCTGCCTTTGGCGTGCCCGCCTGTGGTGCGGTCTTGAACACGATCAATACACGCCTCGACGTCGACACAGTGGCCTATATCTTCGACCACGGAGAAGCCAAGGTCGCGCTGGTAGACAGCCAGTTCCTGCCACTTGCGATGGCCGCTGTGGAACAGATGGATGGCCCCGCCCCGCTGATCATCGAAGTACCAGACGATCAGGCTGGCGTGCATGCCATCGGCGAACAGATGGATTACGAGGAATTCCTCGCCACAGGCGATCCCGAATTCGCATGGGTCCTGCCAGAGGACGAATGGGAAAGCCTTGCGCTCAACTATACCTCCGGCACCACCGGCAGGCCCAAGGGCGTCGTCTATCATCACCGTGGGGCCTATCTGATGACGATGGGCACACCGATCAGCTGGGAACTTCCCTTGTTCATGCGGTATCTGCAGATCGTGCCGCTGTTCCATTGCAACGGCTGGAACCACACATGGATGATGCCGGCGCTGGGCGGCACGGTTCACTGCTGTCGCGATATTACCGCCAGAGCGATCTATGATGCGATTGCGGACGAAGGCGTCACCCATTTCGGTGGCGCGCCGATCGTTCTGAACATGCTCGTCAACGCCAAGGACAGCGATCGCAAGCCCTTTGACCACACGGTGCAGGTCTTTACTGCTGGCGCGCCCCCTGCTCCGGCAACGCTGGCCGCAATCGGCAAATTGGGCTTCAACGTCAAACAGGTCTACGGCCTGACCGAAACCTACGGACATGTGACCGAATGCATCTGGGATGCGGCATGGGACAACCTGCCCGAGGCGGAGCAAGCTGCGATCAAGGCCCGCCAGGGCGTCGCCTTTCCGATGATGGAAGATGTGACTGTGGTTGACGACAACATGGGTGCGGTGGCCAGAGACGGGGCCACCCAGGGCGAAATCGTGATGCGCGGCAATGCCGTGATGAAAGGCTATCTCAAAAACCCGCGCGCAACCGAAAAGGCCTTTGCGGGGGGATACTTCCACTCCGAGGATCTCGCCATCCAGCACCCTGACGGATCAATCCAGATTTCCGACCGCGCAAAGGACATCATCATCTCCGGCGGCGAGAACATCAGCTCGGTCGAGGTCGAAGGCGCCCTGATGCATCATCCGGCGGTCAACCTTTGTGCCGTGGTCGCCAAGCCCGACGACAAATGGGGTGAAGTGCCCTGCGCCTTTGTCGAACTCAAGGACGGCGCGAGCGCCGATGAAGCCGAGATTATTGCCTTCACGCGCGAGCGTCTGGCTGGTTTCAAGACACCCAAGCGCGTGGTGTTTCAGGAACTGCCCAAAACCTCGACGGGAAAGATCCAGAAGTTCGAACTGCGCGCGCAAGCAAAGACGCTTTAGTCGGGCCTTGGATGCCTCCGGCGGGAGTTTCTTGGGAGAAAGAAGCCAAGGTGCGCGCTCTTCTCCTTCTTTCTCCCTTTGAAACTCCCCCCGGAGGGTCCTACCTCCGCAAAGGGCAATGCCGCTTGCCTCTGTGGTTGCGAGATGACAAGTCCCGCGGACTAGGGTAGCCTTTTGGAAAAACAGGCGGCGGGCAGATGACAGCGCTGGATCGGTATGTGCGGTTGGAAAGCGACGCGCTCTGGCGCGAGGCGCGGGACGCGCAGCGCCGTGATGTCGTGATCTCATTCGGCAATGCCACGCTGGTGATCGCAGATCAGGCGGCACGCCCTCTTGCCCACTGGTCGCTGACAGCATTGAACCGGTTGAACCCCGGAGAACGCCCTGCGGTCTATGCGCCGGACGATGCGGAGAGCGAACTGCTCGAGATCAGTGACGCAACGATGGTTGATGCCATCGAGGAAGTCCGACGCGCCCTGTCAAGATCACGCCCGCATCCGGGAAAGCTGCGCTTTTGGCTGACGCTGGCTGTGATCGGCGCGATTGCGCTCTCGGCCGTAGTCTGGCTTCCGGATGCGCTGACCCGCCAGACCCTTGCAATCGTACCGCAGACCAAGCGCGCGGAGATCGGCACGGTCATGCTGGATCACATGCAGCAGTCAACCGGACGCGTCTGCCAGACACCCCGTGCGGCCGCCGCGGCGGCGCGCTTGTCCGACCGGCTGTTTGGAGCAGGCGGCAACACACGGATCGTGATCGTGCCGCGCCTTGCCGCCGGAGCACTGTCGCTGCCGGGGGGATTGGTTGTTGTGGACCGGACCGTCTTTCAGAGTGTCGATGATCCTGCTGCGGCAGCCGGTTTCATTCTTGCGGCGCGCCCCGCGGTGACCCAGCAGGATCCGCTGGCGCGTATTCTCGATGCAGGCGGTCTCGTGACGACATTCCGTCTGCTCACAACCGGTGAGGTCGATGACAGCTTGCTGCAATCGCAAGCCCTGCTGCGCGCCCAGTCTCCTTCTCCACCTCCGGATGCATCCCGCCTTGCCGCGTCACTTGCCGCTGCAGAGATACCTTTTGCACCCTACCGCAGCGCCGTCGATGCGCGCACGGGGTCCTTGCCCGAGCTTGGCCCTGATCCTCTGATCGACCGACAGGTGCGTCCGGTGCTGAACGACAGCGACTGGGTCAGCCTGCAAAACGTCTGCGAAAACTAGCGCGTCCCGAACATCCGGTCGCCCGCATCGCCAAGGCCCGGGACGATGTAGCCTTTCTCGTTCAGGTGACTGTCGATCGCCGCCGTGACAATCGGCACGTCCGGATGCGCTTGTTTCATGCGGGCGATCCCTTCGGGAGCCGCGAGCAGGCACATAAAGCGGATATTCGTCGCACCCGCCTTTTTCAGAAGATCGATCGCGGCAACGGAAGAGTTTCCCGTTGCAAGCATGGGATCGACGGCAATGACCAGTCGGTCTTCAAGGGCGGTCGGCACCTTGAAGTAATACTGCACCGGCTCAAGCGTTTCCTCGTCCCGGTAGAGCCCCACAAAACCCACGCGGGCCGAAGGGATCAGTTCAAGAACGCCGTCCAGCAGACCATTGCCCGCACGCAGGATCGAGATCAGCGCCAATTTCTTGCCATCGATGACCGGCGCGTCCATCGGCTGGAGCGGGGTTTCGATGGCGCGCGTTGTCATCGGCAGGCCGCGCGTCACCTCATAGGCCAGAAGCTGGCTGATCTCGCGCAGAAGCTGCCGGAATGCGGCAGTTGATGTATCCTTCTGGCGCATCAGGGTCAGCTTGTGCTGCACCAGCGGGTGCGTGACATGGGTGACGTGGTCGGTCATGCGGTGGTCTCCAGTTTCTTGGCAACGGCTGTGCGGGTGGCCTCGTCACAAAAGGCTGCGGCAAGGGCGGTTTGGTTCAGGGCTGCAAAGTCCTCTTCAGCCCAGCCGAAGGTGCGGTGCAGCATGTCGTATTCGGCACTCATGGTTGTGTGAAAGAAGGGTGGATCGTCGGTCGAGACAGTGACCTTGACGCCAGCATCGCGCAGTTTCGCAATCGGATGTGCGTCCCAGCCTGTGACCGCCTTCAGCACAACATTCGAGCCCGGGCAGACCTCGAGAACGATGTCTTTCTCAAGAATTTCGTCAATGAGTGCGTGGTCCGTCGCAGCCCCGATCCCGTGACCGATGCGCGAGACGCGCAAGTCGCGGATCGTATCACGCACCATATCGGCCCCGCCCCACTCGCCCGCGTGGCAGGTCAGGTTGAGGCCAGCCTCGCGCGCCAGATCGAAGCTGTAGGCATAGTCCTTGGGCCGCCCGACCATCTCGCCTCCGGCCATGCCATAGCCTGTGATGAAGCTGCCCATCGTCTCGGCTGCGCAGCGGGCCGCGGGTTTGCAAGCCTCTGGTCCAAAATGCCGGATACCGGTCACGATACCGCGCAGGGTGATGCCGAACTTCGTCTCGGCTTCGTTTGCAGCATCCTCGATCGCGGCGAGGTAGTCTTTCCACGCCGCGAGGTCACCGCCACCGCAGAAATCGGGCGAGACAAAGGTTTCCATATAAACCACACCATGCGCCGCCGTTTCTTCCAGCACGGCCAGTGTCAGGCGGCGAAAGTCTTCGGGAGTTTGCAGCGTCGTGCAGGCAGCCTCGTAGATCTTGAGGAAGTGATCAAAATCGCGAAAGGCATAAGAGCCGTCGTGCGTGAAGATGCCTGAAATGTCGATCTTCTTTTCGCGTGCCAGCCCTCGGATGAAGGCAGGTGGCGCGCATCCCTCAAGATGGGTGTGCAACTCGACCTTGGGCAATGAGGTAAATGTCATAGAAAGCTCTTTCCTTGACCCTGATAGGGCACTTGCAAGAAGTCCGCGATAGATGCCGCAATATCGGTGAATGCCAGATGGCCCAGCGCTTTGGGACCCATTCCGTGCACCAGCACCGGCACCCTTTCGCGGGTGTGGTCGGTGCCCGTCCACATGGGGTCGTTGCCATGATCGGCGGTGACGATCAACAGGTCATCGGGTTTCAGTTTGGCGATCAACTGCGAAAGCCCTGCGTCGAACCATTGCAGGTGGTCGCGGTAACCCTGCGGATCACGGCGGTGGCCGTATTCGCTGTCGAACTCAACAAGGTTGGCAAAGACAAATGCGCCATCCTTTGCCTCTTCCGAAAGGTCGAACAGATGGTCCATCAGCACCGCATCCCGCCCCTTGCGCAAATCGTCGATCCCGCGCATCGAAAAGATGTCGCCGATCTTGCCCACAGCATGCACGGGGTGCCCAGCGGTATGGACATAGTCGCAGATCGTTTTGGCCGGCGGTGCGATGGCAAAATCCTTGCGATTTGCTGTACGCTTGAATGATCCGACCTCACCCGAGAAGGGGCGCGCGATGACACGGCCCAGTTTCATCTCATGCAGCATCGGGGCCACGTCGGCGCAAAGCTTCAACAGGCGGTCGAGGCCGAATGCCTCTTCATGTGCTGCGATCTGTAAGACGCTATCAACGGATGTGTAGCAGATGGGCCTGCCTGTTTTCAGATGTTCGGCGCCGAAATCTTCGATAACCGCTGTGCCAGAGGCGTGGCAGTTGGCGAGAATGCCATCAGTCCCCGCAGCCTTGCATATGGCCGCCGTCACTTCGGGCGGAAAGCTGGGGATTGTCTTGGGGAATGTGTGCCAGTCCCAGGGCACAGGCACACCTGCCAGTTCCCAATGACCCGAGGGCGTGTCCTTGCCTTGCGATATTTCCGTGGCCGCGCCCCAAGCGCCGGTGGGGGATTGGGTGAAGCCTTCGATCACTTCGCCCGAGGCCAGCTTCACCGCCGCCCCAAGCCCCAGTGCATCCATCACCGGCACATTCAGACCGGCGGCTTGTGCGATATGCGCGACAGTGTTGGCACCGGTGTCGGGCACATCTCCGTTGAAAAACTGGTCAGCATCGGGCGCTCCGCCGATGCCCACGCTATCGATGACGATCAGAAATGCGCGTCCCATCAGGCCAGCCCCTCCAAGACCAATGGTCCACGCGTCACTGGGCCGCCGATTGTAAAGGCCGCCCGAACGTCTGCCGCGATTGCCACTGCCGTGTCCTCATCGCCGGCATGCAGCACGCAAAGCGGATCACCGCGCGAGACCTTCATGCCAAGGCCCACAACATTCGAAAGTCCCACCGAAGGGTCAATCCTGTCCGTCTCGACCTGTCGCCCGCCACCAAGCCCGACGACTGCCAGCCCCAGTGCCTCGCCGTCGATCGCGCTGACGTAGCCGTCGGCGGGGGCCGTGACCTCGCCCACCACAGGGGCCTTGGGCAAATGGGTCAGCCAGTCCTGCGCCATGTCCGGCGGACCGCCCATCGCGGCAATCATATGGGCAAAACGCTCCATCGCGGCACCGGAGGAAATGGCCTCCTTCACGCGCGCTCCCGCAACGGGGTTATCCTCGCCCTGCATCATCAGAAGCTGGGTGCAGAGCGCGACAGTCAGATCATAAAGGCGCGGTGCCGCGGCCTTGTTGCCGGAGAGCACTTCCATACAGACCGCCACCTCCAGCGCATTCCCCAATGCCGGGGCGAGAGGTTCGTTCATGTCGGTAATCAGCCCCGCCGTCCGGCAGCCCGCGCCATTGGCTGTCTGCACCAGCGCCTGCGCCAGCGCGCGCGCCTCTTGCGGCGTCTTCATGAAGGCACCCGACCCGCATTTGATATCCAGTACGAGCGATCCTAAGCCCGCTGCCAGTTTCTTGGAGAGGATCGACGCTGTAATCAGATCGACGCTTTCGACGGTCGCAGTCACATCGCGCACGGCGTAAAGCCTTTTGTCTGCAGGGGCGATCTTGCCCGTGGCGCTGACGATCGCGCAGCCAACCTCGCGCGTGACCAGGCGGAACTGCTGTTCGGTGACGCCCGTTCTGACGCCGGGAATGCTCTCGAGCTTGTCGAGTGTGCCGCCTGTGTGCCCCAGACCCCGCCCCGAAATCATCGGCACATAGGCACCGCAAGCCGCCAACACAGGCGCGAGGATCAGCGAGACACAGTCGCCCACACCACCGGTCGAGTGTTTGTCGAGCACCGGCCCCGGCAAATCCCAGCGCAGCACGTCACCGCTGTCGCGCATGCCTTCGGTCAGGGCGACGCGGCCTTCGTCATTCAGTCCGTTCAGCACGACAGCCATCGCAAAGGCCCCCGCCTGCGCATCGCTCACATCACCATTGGCAAGTCCGCGCGCGAACCAGCGCAGCTCCTCTCGCGTGGGAGTTTCCTTGCGGCGGACCGCTGCGATGATGGCGCGGGCGTCCATGGGCTCAGACGCGGCTCATGTAGTCAGCGTCAAAGCTGCCGGGCAGAAGGGCAGCGACAGTGGTTTCCTGCACGATCCCGTCTGTGGTCGCGAGCGTCACTTTCACATCCGGCCCTGCAAATTCGGCGATCTTCTGACGGCAGCCACCGCAGGGGCTGACGGGTTTGGGGCTGTCGGCGATCACGGCAATCTCCGCAATTACGGTGTCTCCACCTGCGACCATGGCGGCAATGGCTCCGGCCTCGGCACAGGTGCCCTCAGGATAGGCCACATTCTCGACATTGCAGCCTTGGTAGACCGTGCCGGACGCAGCGCGCAGCGCCGCCCCGACCTTGAACTTTGAATAGGGCGCATGCGCGTTTTCGCGGACGGCGCGCGCGGCATCGACGAGTGACATGGTGTGTCTCCGTAATTGGTTGTTTCAGATTGTCCGGTGACGTGCATGGATGCAAGCCTGACCGCGCGCTAGCCAGTCTCGGTCACAAAGACCCCGGGCAATGTCACTTCGAGGAGGCGAATATCGTCCGAAGGGTCTGCATAGCGCGTCTTCATATGTGGCGGTGTCACGAAGGCATCACCGGGCGCAAGCGTGTAAGGGGCCTTGCCCTCGCCCTCCAGAGTCATTGACCCTTCCATGACAAAGGTAAAATGGATGTCCGCATCGTGGCTGGCCCAGACGGGATCGCCCTTGCCTCGTTCAAGCACCTGCACGCCCGCGATGCCTTTGGTATTCTTAGCAATCGTGGTGTCGCGCGACCGGAAACCCGGCAGGCGCGATGGCTCCCAGATGGCGTTCTTCACCTCGTTGAAGACGAACTTCTGGCCCTGCCATTCGCGTTCGGGGCGCAGATGGGGCGTCGGCAGTTCCATCTCGTGGTCGATCTCGGTGATATGCTCGGCGGGGACGCCGATCTCAATCACCTCGATCCCGTCCGAGGCTTCCAGAACACGATGACGGATTTCGGGCGGCTGGATAAAGCAGTCGCCAGCGGTCAGACGGATCGGTGGGCCTTGGTCTTCGTAGACCACATCAACCCAGCCGCGATAGCAAAAGATCAGCTGGAACCCGACTTTGTGGAAATGCACCATATCCGGCACGGGGCCGCCGTCCGGAATACGGATGTGACTGGCGATAATCGAGCCGCCCAGACGGCTGGGGATCAGGTCACGGTAATGCATGCCCGCGCGCCCGATCACCCAAGGGGCCTGATCCGCCAGACGCCGCACGACGAAGGCATGATCAGTTTCGGGCATTTCCAGTGGCGCGTTCAGGGGATGGATTTCGACACGTGTGCCACCGGGAGAGGTCAGCATAGTTTCGCCGCCTGCAAATCCGGTGTCATCTGTCAGAATGCGCAAAATGCCCGGCGCGCCGCCGACAGTCTGATCCAGCCTCACCCGCAGCCCGTGACCGGAGTAGACCGCCACACGCGGATCGTCTGCCGGATAGATCATATCCAGCCGCATTCCCAACTGACCACCGAAGAACCCGAGATCCGACCGCAGATCAACAGTCGGCAGGCAGACTTCCGCACGGATTTCGCTATTCTGTCCCATGTGACGCACCCTGTCTTCACTGACAATCAATTGCAAGATGTCACAAAGCATGCTTAAGAGACCGCAGCTTTACGCAGCGGAATGAAATTGGTTTAATATTAAACCATCTGGGAGGAACGCATGGCAGACGACGCAAAGGACAGCCTGAGACAGGCGGCACTGGACTACCATCAGTTCCCCAAACCCGGCAAACTCGAGATCCGCGCGACCAAACCACTGGCCAACGGCCGCGATCTGGCGCGCGCCTATTCGCCCGGCGTGGCCGAAGCCTGTATCGAGATCAAAAACGCACCCGATGCCGCGCGCGATTACACTGCACGCGGAAACCTCGTTGCGGTTGTCACAAACGGCACCGCCGTTCTGGGTCTGGGCAACATCGGCGCGCTGGCCTCAAAGCCGGTGATGGAAGGCAAAGCCGTCCTGTTCAAGAAATTCGCCAACATCGACTGTTTCGATAGTGA
>CAZOMZ010000033.1:0-12323 GCA_964581065.1 uncultured Loktanella sp.
TGGAAAGACCGCAACACCGGAGAACGGCGCGAAAAGACCGAATGGCACACCGTAGCGATCTTTCAGGAAGGTCTGGTGCGGATTGCTGAGCAATATCTGCGCAAAGGCTCCAAGGTCTATATCGAAGGCAAACTGCAGACCCGCAAATGGCAAGACCAGAACGGTCAGGACCGCTATTCCACAGAAGTGGTGCTGAACGGCTATGACGGCACGCTGACCATGCTTGACGGACGCGGTGGCGACGGTCAGGGCGGCGGCGGCAACTACGGTGGCGGTCAGGGCGGCTATTCCGGTGGCGGGTCATCCTATGGCGGCGGCAGCAGCAGCGGTGGGTCCTACGGTGGCGGTGCCCCTGCGGGCGGCGGCGATATGGACGACGAAATCCCGTTCTAAAGCATGCAGACCGCGCCGGAACTGCAGATCCTGATCCTCAATCTGGTGATCCTCGGGGTGGCCTATCTCGGCATCTATCCCAGCTTGCAGGACAAGACCCTCAACAAGATCATGACCATTGATGTTGTGCTGACCGGCCTTGCACTATTGGTGGCCGGCGGCTGGTTCATGGGCAGCGGTGTCGGTTTTTCGCTGCTGTTTTTCGAGGCGAACTGGTTTGTCTTTACGCTTGTCACGCTCTTTGTGATGGAGCTGCCGGTCTTCTTCTGGTTCATCCGGAAACACGGGATTTCCCTGAATTCCGACACCGATCAGGAAGACTGACATGCGGCCCGCAGCCTAGTGGCATCTCACGTTGCAGGGGGCTCTGCCCCCGGCCTGCGGCCTCCCCCGAGGTATTTGGGAACATGAGAAGATGGGGCCGACGCCCTCCCCGTCCTCTTCTTTCTCCCGGGAAACTCCCGCCGGAGGCATCACGCGCGCAGCGCGTCCTCTAGCACGCCCAACACAGCCGAGCGCGGCACATCGGATGTGATGAATGCCTCACCGATCCCCCGCGCCAGAATAAAGCGCAGCTTGCCGTCTTTGACTTTCTTGTCCTGACCCATGAGTGCCAACAGCCCATCGGCATCCGGCAGGTCACCCGGAATATCCCGGATATCGACCTTCATGCCCATCTCGCGCAGATGCGCGCGCACGCGGCTGGGGTCTTCCTGACTGCAAAGGCCAAGCCGCGCGGACAGCTCGAAGGCCAGCGCGCAGCCGATCGCCACACCTTCACCGTGCAGCAGACGGTCCGAATAGCCCGTCGCCGCCTCGAGCGCATGGCAGAACGTGTGCCCGAGGTTCAAAAGCGCGCGGTCGCCCTGCTCGGTCTCGTCACGCTGCACAATGTCGGCCTTCATTTCGCAAGACCGCTGCACAGCGCGGATGCGGGCCTCCATATCGCCTGCCGCCAAGGCAGGCCCCTGCGCCTCAAGCCAGTCAAAGAACGCCGCATCACCCAAAAGCCCGTATTTGACGACCTCGCCGTAGCCCGCCAGAAAATCCCGTGCTGTCAGCGTGCCCAAAAGCGCCGTGTCCGCCAGCACAAGGCTCGGTTGGTGAAACGCACCGATGAGGTTCTTGCCGGAGGGCGAATTGATCCCGGTCTTGCCGCCCACCGAACTGTCCACCTGCGCCAGAAGCGAGGTCGGCACCTGCACAAAGCGCACACCGCGGCGCAGGATCGCGGCGGCAAAGCCAGCCAGATCGCCAATCACCCCGCCGCCGAAGGCGACCACGACATCGCCCCGCTCGACCTTTTGGGACAAGAGCCATTCGACGGATTTCTCCAGCTCGGCCCAGCATTTCGTGGATTCGCCCGGCGGCAGCAAGAGCGCCTCCGAGGTCAGACCCGCCCCCGCCAGTGCGTCCTGCAACTGCTGCAGATGCAGTTGCGCCACATTCCGATCCGTCAGGATAGAGATGTGTTTGCGGCCACCCATGCCGGCAATGCGCGTGCCGGCCTCTGCCAGCACCCCTGCGCCGATGATGATCTCATAGGCCCGCCCGGGCAGGTCGACGGGGACAGTCACAGCCATTCAACGGGTCTCCAGAATGTCGGGGCGTGTTGCGAGGGTCGCAATCACGCTTTGAGTTGTTTCGGGGATCGAAGCGCCGGCATCCACCGCCACCCGCAACCCTGCAAGACGGTAGACCGGCGAGCGGGTCTCGAAGATATCCGTGAGCGTGGCCTTGGGGTCGGCCGTGCGGAGCAACGGACGGGTGTCCTTGTGCCGCACCCGTTCCCAGAGGGTCTCGAGATCCGCATCCAGCCAGAGCGCGACGCCCATCTCGGCAATCGCCTCACGGTTCGCGTCAGCCAGAAATGCACCGCCACCGGTCGAGACGATGCCAGGCGGACCGGACAGAAGGCGGCGCAGCACCTCGGCCTCGCGTTTGCGAAAGAACGCCTCACCGTCGCGGGCGAAGATTTCCGCGATTGTTGCGGCCGCGGCCTCTTCGATGGCGGCATCGCTGTCAACAAAGGGCACGGCCAGTTCTGCCGCCAGTGCCCGCCCGATAGCTGTCTTGCCCGAGCCCATCATACCCACCAGCACCACCGTGCGGTTCAGATGATAGTGCGCCTCTGCGGACATGCCTGCTTCCCTTCTTTCGGCAAGCCGCTGCCGCCGACAAAAATTAATCAACGAATACCGTGATCTTGGCTCAAAGGGGATATATACTCCCTTCAACAGATGGGGAAGAACCCACATATGTCAGGCAGGAACTGAAACGAGGCAAACCATGTGGCGGTTGATCAAGGTGTTATTCTTTTTGATCGTGATCGGGGCGATCGCGCTGGTGGCCTATGCCTATATCGGGCCGCTGTTCTTCCCTGCTGATTTCGCCGCCCCCGCGCAAGAGGTAACCCGCTCTGTCACGCTGGATTCAAACTAAGGGCGTCACAGCCGCGCTTTGGCTTTTGGCCGGACCGGCCGCTGCGCAGGATACCACCTTGGGTGAGCCATTGTCGGCCATCGAGTGGTTGTCCCGCAGCGTTGAGCTTGCGCCACTGTTCGAGCCGCCGGTCACCGACAGCGCGGTGATGCCCGATATCACAACGACAACACTTGCCGAGCCCTCGAAGGATCCGATCGGACTATTGCCGACCCGGGTGACGGGCCTGCCGAAATCGCTCTGGTCGGAAAGCCGCGAGGAAGACCTTGTCGCATTGGTGCGGGCCGAGCGGATCGACATGCTGCCGGCGTTGCAGGATTTTCTGAAAGTGCTGATGATGGCCGAGGCTGATCCGCCAGCTGATGCGGGCGCTGACGGGGCTTTGTTTCTGGCACGCGTCGACAAGCTTTTGGATATGGGCGCATTGGAACAGGCCAAATCCCTGATCGAACAGGCGACACCGGACACCCCTGCGCTGTTCCGGCGCTGGTTCGACGTGGCCTTGCTGAATGGCACCGAGGACGCGGCCTGCGACGTGATGCAGGAAACCCCCTCGATTGCACCGACCTATCCCGCCCGCATTTTCTGTCTGGCGCGCAGCGGGGACTGGTCGCTGGCAGCGCTGACACTCAACACCCACCGCGTTCTGGGTGATATTTCGCCCGCCGAAGAAGCACTCTTGTCGCGCTTTCTTGATCCCGAGCTTTACGAGGGTGAACCGCCCCTTGATCCACCCGAACGGGTCAGCCCGCTGACATTCCGTATGCATGAGGCCATCGGCGAGGCGCTGGTGACCAGCCCGCTACCACTTGCCTTTGCCCATGCGGACCTACGGTTTACAGCTCCTTGGAAATCGCAACTGGAGGCGGCCGAACGTCTCGCCCGACATGGTGCCGTTTCCGAAAACGTGCTGCTGCGCCATTATACCTCGCGCACACCGGCAGCCTCTGGTGGTATCTGGGACCGTGCGGCGGCGATCCAGCGTTTCGATGTGGCCATGCTCGCAGGCGATGTGGATGCGGTGACCGCGACCCTGCCCGCCGCATGGGCCGCCATGCAGCAGGCACGTGCCGAAATCCAGTTTGCCAAGCTTTATGGCGCGGCCCTTCAGGACCTGTCACTGTCGGGAGACGCTGCAACGCTCGCTATCGAGATTGGGCTTCTGTCCCCCACCTACGAGCGCGTGGCCCTCGCCAACCCGCCAGATGATGCGCAGGTCGATCCTTTCCTGATCGGGGTCGCCCGCGGCACGCCCCAGCTTGAGGATGCCGTCACACCGAAAGAAGTCGCCATTGCGACGGCCTTCCATCAGCCAGACATTCCCGACAACATTGCCACGCTGATTGCGGACCGCAAACTGGGCGAGGCACTGCTGATTACACTCAGGCTCTTTGATGCAGGGGCAGATGGCGATCTGCGCGCACTGACGTCAGCGCTCAGCGTGTTGCGCAGCGTCGGTCTTGAGGACGTCGCCCGCCGCGCCGCCTTGCAGACCCTTCTGCTTTACCGGACCCTATGACCGCCCCCGATCAGATGACCCGCTGGGTGCAGGTGTTTCTCGAGGCGCAGGCTGCCGAAATGGATGCCGCCGAGAACACCCTGCTGGGCTATGCCCGCGACCTGCAACGGTTTGCCGACTGGCTGGCGGATCGTGGCAGTCACTTTGCCTCTGCCGCCCGCAGTGACGTCGAGGACTACCTGATCGCCTGCGAGGCCGAGGGACTGGCCAAATCCACCCGTGCGCGCCGCCTGTCCGCGATCAAGCAGCTCTACCGGTTTGCATTTGAGGAAAGTTGGCGTGCGGATAATCCCGCGATCCAGATCAAGGGACCCGGCCGCGCGCAGCGCTTGCCCAAAACCCTGTCCATCGAGGAAGTCGACCGGTTGCTGGACGCCGCGCGCAGTTCTCCCAAAGAGAGACTCCGCAACACCTGCATGATGGAGCTGCTCTATGCCACCGGTATGCGGGTCACGGAACTGGTCAGCCTGCCTGTTTCGGCCACACGCGGCGATCCGCGGATGCTGCTGGTCAAGGGCAAAGGGGGCAAGGAACGGCTGGTCCCGCTTTCCCCGCCTGCCCGCGCGGCGCTTGCAGACTATCTTGAGGCCCGTGACGCGCAGGAAGAAGCGGGCCGCAAAGCGGGCAAGCCTCTTTCAAAGTTCCTCTTTCCCTCGCATGGCAAGCTCGGACATCTGACACGCCACCGTTTCTTTGCCCTGATCAAGGAATTTGCTGTGCGCGGTGGTGTCTCGCCCGCCAAGGTGACGCCCCACAGGCTGCGCCATGCCTTTGCAACGCATTTGCTGGAAGGCGGGGCCGATCTGCGCGCAATCCAGACGATGCTGGGTCATGCCGATATCGCGACAACCGAGATTTACACGCATGTTCTGGATGAACGGCTGAAAGACCTTGTGATGCAACACCATCCGCTTGCAAAACCGGCCAAGCCTTGAAGCCTCAGGCACAACCCTACATATTCGCCACAGTCTTACGTGAAAGCCCCTGATGGACCTCGCCTCTCTCGACGCTGCATTCTGGATCACATCCGCCGCGATTGCAGTCCTGCTGATCGCATCCGCCTTCTTTTCCGGCTCTGAAACTGCGCTTACCGCATCCTCGCGCGGCAAGCTGCGCTCGGCTGCCGACAAAGGCAACAAGGGCGCCGAGCGCGCGCTGAAAGTGACCGAGGATAACGAGCGCCTGATCGGGTCGGTTCTCTTGGGCAACAACGTCGTCAACATTCTGGCAACGTCGCTGGCAACCGCTGTGCTGACCAAGGTTTTCGGCCAGAACGGTGTGGCTGTGGCCACGCTTGTGATGACCGGCCTTGTTCTGATCTTTGCAGAGGTGCTGCCGAAAACACTTGCCATCACCTACCCCGAGGCCGTGGCCAGCCGTGTCGCTGGCCCCATCGGGCTGATCGTGCTTGTCTTTTCGCCCGTCGTGGGCGCTGTGCGCTATTTCGTGCGTGGCGTGCTGTTTCTTTTTGGCGTGCGCACCGATCCCGACAGCAACATCCTTGCCGTCCGCGAGGAAATCGCCGGCGCGCTGCAATTGGGCCATTCCGAAGGACTGGTGCAGAAAGAAGACCGTGACCGCATCCTTGGTGCGCTGGACCTGAACGAACGCACAGTCGAAGAGATCATGTTGCACCGTTCCGGTATCGAGATGATCGATGTGGCCTCACCACCGCAGGATATCCTGTCGCAGATCCTCAGAAGCCCCTATACACGTCTGCCGATCTTCCGCGATGAACCGGAAAACATCGTCGGCATGGTCCACGCCAAGGACCTCTTGCGCGCCATGCACAAGCTGCTGGACGGCGGCGAAGATGCGCAGGGGCTGGATGCCTTCGACATCATGAAGGTGGCAATGCCGCCCTACTTTGTGCCCGAAACAACGACGCTCGACGACCAGATGCGCAACTTCCTCAAGCGTAAGACGCATTTCGCACTGGTGGTCGATGAATACGGCGCGCTTCAGGGTCTGATCACGCTTGAGGACATCCTTGAGGAAATCGTGGGCGAGATTGCCGATGAATTCGACGACCACGAGGAAGACCAGATCGAAGTCACTTCGGATGGTGCCTATATCGTAGACGGTGCCATGACGATCCGCGACCTCAACCGCGCACACGACTGGAACCTGCCCGATGACGAGGCCAATACCGTCGCCGGTCTGGTCATCCACGAAGCACAGATGATCCCTGTCGAAGGGCAGGTGTTTTCGTTCCACGGATTCCGGTTCGAGGTCATTGCCAAGGAAGAAAACAGGCTCGCCACGCTGAAAATCAGGAAGCTGTAAAGAGCGGCTTCCCCATTGCAAGGCCTTTCCCGCGGAGAAAACGGCTGTTGCGGGAAGGGCTTGTCAGGATTTGCGACAGGTGGTGAAGGGCGGCTTGTCCGCGCTGACGGCTTCAGGCTTGGTCGGTTGGGACCTGGACCGACCTCCGGACCATGCCGGAGGTGCCTTCGCGCGCAGAGTATTATCAGCTCTGGTTCATCCAACGTTGCCATATGGGAAAAGCTTGGTCAGACCAGCACAGACCACGCCAAAGCCGAAGAGAGCCCCCGCAGTCAAGATCCGTCCAAACCTCTGTTCCGCATAGTGCAGATACCACTGAACAGTGCGCTTACCCTCGCTCGACAGGACCGGATCGGGGGCGCCAAAAATGAGGATGTATAGTGCGGCGCCTGTGCCCGCAGCCAAAGAAAGTAATACCCAGAGTCGGAGTTCGAATGCTGTCAGTCTTTCAAATCCAAACATCATACCTGCTCCTTTATGGGTGGTAGGACTATTGCCTCTTCAGCCACTCGCATTCCCTACCGCCCCTTGAACAACCCGCCCAAGATACCGCGCACGATCCGCCGGCCCGTGGTCCCTTTCAGTTCTTTCGCAACGGCCGAGGCCAAAGCACCGCCAAAGCTGGTATCTGTAGACCGTCGCCGCGACGTCGACCGGGAGGTTGTCCGCCCGCCGTCATAGCGCCGTGCGGCTTTGAATTCGCGCTCCTGCTCTTCAAGACGTTCTTCCTCAGCCTCTGCCTCTTCTGCCGCCTTGGCCGCAGCTTCGGCGCGCTTTTGCAACATCTCGAACGCGCTTTCGCGGTCGAGCGGGTCGTCGTATTTCCCCGCCATAGCATTGTCCGCCATGAGGAATTTGCGCGTGGCATTGTCAATCGGCCCCAGTTGCGAGGACGGGGGCCGGATCAATGTGCGCTGTACGATTTCGGGGATGCCCTTGCGGTCCAGAAACGAGGTCACGGCCTCACCTGTGCCCACCTGCTGGATCGCTTCGGCGGTATCAAAAGCGGGGTTGTCGCGGTAGGTTTCGGCTGCGGTCTTGAGTTCCTTGCGGTCCTTGGCGGTAAAGGCGCGCAGCGCATGCTGCACTCGGTTGCCAAGCTGCCCCAGCACATCGTCGGGAATATCCGCAGGGTTCTGGGTGACAAAGTAGACGCCGACCCCCTTGGAACGGATCAGGCGGGCGACCTGCTCGACCTTGTCGACCAGTGCTTTGGGGGCGTCATCAAAAAGCAGATGCGCCTCGTCAAAGAAGAAAACCAGCTTGGGTTTGTCGGGGTTGCCGACTTCGGGCAATTCCTCGAAGAGTTCCGACAATAGCCACAGCAGGAACGTCGCATAGAGCCGCGGACTGCCCATGAGCTGATCAGCGGCAAGAATGTTGATCTCGCCCCGCCCGTCGCGCAGGCGCATCATATCGGCAAGGTCCAGCGCGGGTTCGCCGAAAAGCGCCGAGCCGCCCTGATTTTCCAGCACCAATAGCGCCCGCTGGATCGCCCCGACCGAAGAGGCGGCGACGTTGCCATACCGCAGCGAAAGGTCCTTGCTGTTCTGACCCACCCAGACCAGCAGTGCCTGCAGGTCCTTGAGGTCCAGCAGCGGCAGCCCCTCTTCATCCGCCACGCGGAACGCGACATTCAGCACACCCTCCTGGGCGTCCGTCAAATCCATCAGACGCGCCAGAAGAAGTGGCCCCATCTCGGCCACTGTGGCACGGATCGGGTGGCCACGTTCGCCAAAGAGATCCCAGAACGTGACAGGGAAGCTGTCATACTGCAGATCCAGCCCGATCGTCTGCGCCCGCGACATGAAAGGTTCGTGCAGTTTGAAGTCGGGCGAGCCGCTGACGGCCAGACCGGACAAATCGCCTTTCACATCCGACAGGAACACCGGCACACCGGAGGCCGAAAAGGCCTCGGCCATGATCTGCAGCGTGACGGTTTTGCCCGTACCGGTCGCACCCGCGATCAGCCCGTGACGGTTTGCCTTGTCCAGCCGCAAGACTTGCGCCTCACCGTATCCTTCGCCACCGCCGCCGATGAAAATTGTCTCTGACATCCCTGCCCCCGCGTTTTCGTTCCCGTCGAAGATACATTCTTAACGCTTCGGTGCCAGTCTAATCGGCGCAAGTCCGGGCGTTGATGCGCCCGTTTTTTGCGTTCCTCCCTGTCAGACTGCCGTGCCTTCGGGCACGGCTTTTTTGTGCACAATTGCATGCAGAAATTATCACCAAGACGTCATGGTTTTGCTGTTGACGCTCACTTTTGCTTTGCGTAGCGTGTCGTCAATTAGTCGGGTAAGTCCGGCAGGGAGAACATGGAGACGGGTCCTTTTTGGGGGCCCTTCTTCTTTTTTGGAACCCGCGAAATCGTGAGCGGGGTTCTGCCCAAAAGCCGCAAATCACCCTGTCGGGACCGCACGCTGCATGCTAAGCAGCGCAAAATCCAAAGAGGTTCATTATGCGCAGTTTTCTGAAATCCACCCTACTTGTCACGCTTCTTGCCGCTGCTTCGATCAGCCACGCACAGGAAGCCGCCGTCGAGGATAGTTCCGATTTCGACATCGGGCAGTCGCTGGAGCCAGCGGTGGGTGAAGCCTACGAGCGCGAGACATTTGGCGACTGGTCTGTTCGCTGCATCAAGGCGCCCGAAGGCGAAGCAGAACGCTGCAACCTCTATCAGCTTTTGATCAATGACGAGGGCGTGTCGGTTGCGGAATTCAACATGTTCCGCCTGCCCGAAGACGGACGGGTTGCCGCCGGCGCCAATATCGTCGTTCCACTGGAAACCTTCCTGCCAGAACGGTTGACCCTTGCCGTCGACGGCGAGAACGCGCGCATCTATCCTTACCGTTTCTGCAACCGCGCAGGCTGTGTGGCGCGGGTCGGGTTTACGCAGGCCGAGGTGGACGAATTCAAACGCGGTGTCGCCGGAAGCCTGCGGATTGTGCCTGCCGCTGCACCGGATACCGAAGTTGTACTGGCAGTCTCGCTGTCGGGTTTCACCGCCGCCTACGATTCCATCACGCCTGTGCCGGTGGAATAATCCACCGACTGCCCAAAATTCAGCCATGAATTCTCCGTAATCCGCTGTTAAACTTCCCTTAAGGAGTTTTGACGGCGGATTTCCATGCAAGCATTTCTGGAGGATCTCGGGATCACAATGCTGGGCTATATGCTCAGCTGGGATTCGCGGATCATGTTTGTCTATGCGGGCTCTACTCTGGCGATTGTTTTTGCGCTCTGGCTCTATCGCGGACGGCCCGACACATTTCTGACGTGGGTCTTTCCAAAACGGATCTACCGCCACCGCTCAAATCTGGTCGATATCCAGATCTTTCTTTTCAACACGTTTATCGCGGTCCTGGGTGTCTTTGCTGTCATCGGTTTCAGCACCTTCATGACCGCGGGCACGATGGATCTGCTGGGGCGCTGGTTCACACAACCCCAACTGCCCGAGATACCGGACGGCTGGCGGATCGCGCTTGCGACCTTCCTGATGGTTCTGACCTTTGATTTCTGCAAATACTGGGCACATTACCTGCATCACGAGAACCGCTTTCTCTGGCCGTTCCATGCATTGCATCATTCGGCAGAAGTGCTGACCCCGCTGACGGCCTATCGCAATCACCCGGTCTTTCTGCTGATCCGCAACGTGATCTACAGCCTGATCGTCGGAGCCGTGACCGGGATCATGCTGTTCTTCCTGATGGGCGAGATCAGCCTGCTGACCATCGGTTCGGCAAACGCGGGCTATGTGATCTTCAATGCGCTGGGATCGAACCTGCGCCACAGTCATATCTGGCTGAGCTACGGGCCGGTGCTGGAGCATATCTTCATCTCGCCCGCCCAGCACCAGATTCACCATTCCTGCGCGGTCAAACATCACAACAAGAACTATGGCGAAGTTTTTGCCTTCTGGGACTGGATGTTCGGCACGCTCTATATCCCGAAGGAGCAGGAAATCCTTGAATTCGGGCTCGCCGACAGTCAGGGCAACCCGATCGAGCAGCCCCATCCGACGCTCGCTGCCGCACTCTTCCATCCCTTCATCGAAAACTGGAACACCTACGTCGCCAAGGACAATGCCAAGCGTATCGAGCCACAATGACCCGCGGGTTTTCCGTTTGGCTTGATGTTCTGAGGATTGTCGCAACGCTGGCTGTGGTGGTATCGCATCTGGCCTATCCGCGGTTTACGAACGGTGATCTCCAGCTTTTGCGCGACTGGAACATCGGCAGCGATGCGGTGATCGTCTTCTTCGTAATCTCGGGTCTGGTGATTGCCTATGCTGCCGACCGTGACGGCAACGGGCGAACCTTTGCCTTCAACAGGCTGACCCGCCTTTGGTCTGTCATGCTCCCCGCGCTACTGCTGACCTATGCCTTCGATCTGACCGGCTATGGCATCCGGCCCGAATCCTATCCGCCGACGTTCTTCCACCCCCATGCGTTTGGCGAGTTCATCTGGCGCGGCCTCACACTCAGCAACGAATTTGCGCTGCTTGACCGGATGCGCCTTGGCACAAACGGGCCGCTCTGGTCGCTCAGCTATGAGGCCGCCTACTACGCTCTCTTCGGCTGTGCGATGTTTCTTGCAGGGGCGACGCGAGTGGTTGCCCTGATCGCTTTGATGGTCGTTTTCGGGATCAATATCCTGCTTTTGCTGCCCGCTTGGGCGATGGGGGTCTGGGTCTGGCGCCGGTTGCGGACGGGGCAGTTCCTGCCGCGCTCAATGACGGTCGCATGGGCCTGTGCGCTTGGCGGACCGGGGCTTTATCTGTGTGCTCAAGCGGTCGGCCTGCCGGTCGCCTTGCGTGATCTCACCGCGGGGGCTTTGGGTGTCACCGACGCACGTCACGTGATCGGGTTTTCCGACGAGTTCATCTGGAATGCCATGATTGGCGGCCTGACAGTTCTGCATCTCTACGGTATCGCCGGACTGGTCGGCAGCTACCAAGGCACCGCGCGCGCAATCCGCTGGGCGGCTGGGGCCAGCTTTTCGATCTATGTAACCCACTACCCTGCGCTGCACCTGTTGGACGCAGTCCTGCCGCAGACAATGACGGGCCGCTATCTGATCCATCTTGCAGGGGCTATCGCCGTCGGACTTGTCTTTGCATCCCTCTTCGAGAGGCGACTGGACAGCCTGCGTCAGAGCTGCCGCAACCTGATGGCCCGCGTCAGCCGCACCGCTTGAGGGCAAGCACGGCATTCAGCCCGCCAAAGGCAAAGGCATTCGACAGAACCACATCGACCTTGGCCTCGCGCGCTTCGTTCGGGACCACATCCAGTGCGCATTCCGGATCGGGTTCCTCATAGCCGATGGTTGGCGCAATCACCCCGTCGCGCAGCGCCATGATACAGGCCAGCAGTTCCACTGCTCCCGTGCCGCCAATCAGATGCCCGTGCATCGACTTGGTGGACGAGATCATCAGCTTGTCCGCATGGGCCCCAAAGACATCAGCAACAGCGGCACACTCGGTCTTGTCATTGGCGGCCGTGCCGGTCCCATGCGCGTTAATATAGCCCACATCCGTCGGATTGATGCGGCCGTCGCGCATCGCCCCTGCAATTGTCCGCGCGGCCCCCTGTTTGGACGGCATGACAATGTCGGAGGCATCCGAGCTCATCGCAAAACCTGCCACCTCGCAAAGAATTTCCGCACCGCGTGCCTTGGCGTGTTC
>CAZOMZ010000034.1:0-11968 GCA_964581065.1 uncultured Loktanella sp.
CCGCATCAAGCGTGCCCACACCCGCATCAAGCAACTGGTTGCGCATGTCGGGCGAGGTGTCGATCAGGACCTGCGTCTGCCCTTTCGCGCTGGTGCGTGTGACCAACAAAGAGCACCGCTTGCGGATGTTCTTGGGGTTCGCGGGATCACAGGCCCCCCACTGCCCGCCAAGGCGTGGCACACCGCCCGAAGACCCGCAGCCGAGGATACGGAAGGTGAGTGTGTCGCTCATGCCGCGGCCTTCCAGAACAGGCGATCAAAATTGGCGGTGGTCTGTTGGGCGAAGTCTTCGTAGCTCAGGCCAAAGACCTCCGCCCCGACTTTGGCGGTATGGGCCGTGTAGGCGGGTTCATTGCGCTTGCCACGATAGGGTGGCGGCGCAAGATACGGGCTGTCGGTTTCCACCAGAATGCGGTCGACAGGGGCTGCGGCGAAGATATCGCGCAACGCCTGACTTTTCGGGAAAGCCGCAATGCCGGACATCGACAGGTAGAATCCCAGATCAAGTGCGGCCTTGGCCAGTTCCGCGCTGCTCGAGAAGCAATGCATCACGCAAGAATAGGCGCCGTTGTTGAATTCTTCGGTCAGGATTCGGGCCATGTCGTCGTCAGCAGCCCGCGCGTGAATGATCAGCGGCAGCTTTGTTTCGCGTGCGGCGGCGATATGCACGCGCAGGCTCTCTTGCTGGATGGCGGCACTATCGGCAGTGTAGTGGTAATCGAGACCGCTTTCGCCGATGCCGACGAATTTGGGATGCGCGGCAAGCGCCACGAGTTCATCGACGGTCGCCAGCGGTTCGTCAGCAGCACTCATCGGGTGGGTGCCTGCGGCGTAAAACACCGGATCGTAGTTTTCGGCAATTGCGCGCACTTGCGGTTCCAGCCGCAGGCGCGTGCAGATCGTCACCATGCGCGACACGCCCGCCTCCAAAGCGCGCGCGACGATAGCGTCCCGTTCCGCATCAAAGTCGGGGAAATCAAGATGGCAGTGGCTATCGACGATGGTCGCTTGGGTCATCACGCTGCTTTCAGGCGGCGGCGACACCTTGCGCCGTCTCTTCGATCTTGAAGATCATATCAAGGATCAGGGAAGCAGGGTCAAGGTTCACCGCACGCCCGTGGCGCGAGCGGTCGGTCAGGTCCTGCTGCAGCCGCGCCCAGGCCCGTGCGGCGCGGTCGTCAGGGGAAAGGCGGGCCAGAAGGCGCGCCTCGCCGGGGGCGCCTTGGGTGGTGGGCTCGCCGGTCAGCCCCGCGCGGGCGGCACGCGCCAGAAAGAGGTCGATCAGATCCAGTGTCATGCCAAAGCGCGTCTCGGCCCCCTTGCCCACGCAGGCATCCGCCAGCTTCAGGGCCGCGATACGGTCAATGCGGGGCAGACGTTCAAAGGTTTTCACGATCTCCGCATAGAGTGCCAGCCCGTCGTGGTTCAGCAGACGGATGGCATCGCCTGCCGACCCGCCAGCCAGCGTGGCAAGGCTGTCGGAATGATCGACGTGATGCCCCGCCTGCGTCAGCGCCTTTTGCAGATGGTCCGCATCCAGCCGGTGCAGGCGCAATTCGCGGCAGCGCGACCGGATCGTGGGCAGCAGGCGCGATGGTTGATGCGCGATCAGCAGGATGGTGGTGAGGGCGGGCGGTTCTTCCAGTTCTTTCAGGATCGCGTTGGCGGCGTTGCGGTTCAATTCATCTGCCGCATCGACAATGACCACACGCCGTCCGCCGTCAGCCGCAGACA
This sequence comes from uncultured Loktanella sp., assembly GCA_964581065.1. Lineage (GTDB taxonomy): Bacteria > Pseudomonadota > Alphaproteobacteria > Rhodobacterales > Rhodobacteraceae > Yoonia. The sequence continues at coordinate 1,735 of CAZOMZ010000034.1, forward strand.
TCTGAAAGAACTTCTTGAGACCTCGCACGGTATCGACCGTGATCTCGGTCTTGAGCTTTTCGCCCTTGTCGTCCAGCGGTCTGCGGATCACCGAAAGACGCGGATGTGCACCCGATTGGACCAGCCGCGCATCGGGGTGGTCGGGGTCCACAGCCAGTGTGGGATCGCCAAAGAGGCCGACCTCAGGATCGGACAGCAGGAATGTGGCGATCTTCCATGCCAATGTGGCTTTGCCGACGCCGCGTGGTCCGGTGATCAGCCAGCCCGAATGCAGCCGCCCTGAACCGAAAGCATCCAGAAAATCGGCCTGCGCCCTGTCCTGCCCGTAGAGCACCGCCGTTTCGCGCGGATGCGGGGCACCTTCGATCCGGTCCGGCTCGGGGGTTTGTCCGTCGCTCATGCGTAGGCCGCGATTTCGCTGGCGATCTGGTCTTCGGTCCGGTTGCCGTCAATCAGGATGCAACGCGACGGATTGGCATGAGCCAGCGCCAGAAAGCCGTGCCGCAGTGTTTCCTGAAACCCCAGACCGAAGTCCTCGAAACGGTCCTCGCCGGATTTGCGGGCCAGACCGCGCTTGAGGGCGGTTTCGGGGTCCATGTCGATCACAAAGGTCAGATCCGGCTCGCGTCCAATCATCAGCGCGTGCAGGCTGTCGACCATGGCGCGCAGATCGCCACGCGTCGCCCCCTGATAGACGCGGGTGCTGTCGGCAAACCGGTCCGAGACAACGGTTTTGCCAGCCGCCAAGGCGGGCTGGATCGTCTTTTCCAGATGGTCGCGGCGGGCGGCGGTAAAAAGCAGGATTTCAGTCTCGGCGGACCAGCGGTCGGGGTCACCGGTCAGCACGAGCTGGCGGATTTCTTCGGCGCCGCTGCTGCCGCCGGGTTCGCGGGTCAGAACGATTTCATGGCCCAGCGTTTCGAGATAGCTGGCAAAGCGGCGGGCCTGTGTGGATTTGCCCGAACCATCAATCCCTTCGAAGGTGATAAAGCGCGGACCGCTCATGCGCCTTCGGCCACCGGATCGTCACCACCAGGGCCGAACTTCTGCCAGAGCACCAAAGCCGCCGTCCGCAGTCGCACACCGAAGCCGCCGCGCGCCACATCGGCATCCGCCACCAGCGGGATACGTTTCTCGGGCAGTTCATCCAGCGTGATCACCAATTCGCCAAGTTGCTGGCCTGCCGCGATGGGGGCCTCGATCGGGCCGGTATAGACCACCTCGGCATTGATCCCGCCCTGATTGAGCGCCGGGACCAGCAATGTCAGGTCTTCGGCAACCGTCAACCCGACGCTGGGGGCCGCACCCATCCAGACGTCTGCGGTTGCGATCTGTGTTCCGGCTGTTGCCACGTCCTGTTCAGCGAACTGCCGGAATGCCCAGTTGATGATGCGCGCCGATTCCTCGGCGCGGGCTTCGGCGCTTTCGAGACCGGTGATCACCCAGATGATCCGGCGATCCCCCTGCTTGGCCGAGCCGACAAGTCCGTATCCCGCCTCTTGGGTGTGGCCTGTCTTGAGACCATCCGCGCCCATGCCCATGGCCAGAACCGGATTGCGGTTGCGCGAGTTGGACGGCACACGACCGTCAAATGCGAATTCCTCTTCCGCAAAAAGCGGGTAGAAGGTGGGGAAGTCCGTAATCAGCCGGTCGGCCAGAATGCCAAGGTCTTCCATCGTCATCCGGTGCCCGATGGCGGGCCAGCCGCTGGAATTGACGAAGGTCGAATTCATCATGCCCATCTGCTTTGCGCGCTCGGTCATCAGCCGTGCAAAACCCGCTTCTGTGCCATCGGGCGACAGCGCCTCGGCCAGAACAACGCTTGCGTCATTGCCCGACTGGATGATCACGCCGCGGATCAGGTCCTCGACGCGGACGCGGTCGGTGGTATCGAGAAACATCGACGATCCGCCAAAGCTGGCAGCGTGAGACGAAACCGGCAGTTCCTCGTCGATCGCAAGACGGCCGTTGGCCACTGCTTCGAATGCCATGTAGATCGTCATCAGTTTTGACATCGACGCGGGCGGCAACGGCTCTTGTGCATTCTTGGACAAGAGCACTGTGCCCGTGCTCTGGTCGTAGACATAGGCGGCCGTGGCGGCGGTTTCGAATGCCGGTGCCATCACGGGCAAGCCGATCAGGCTGACGACAGCGATCAGGCGGCGAAGAAAAGTCATGGGCATGACGGTCTCCCTGTTGTTCCGGAGATTATTCGGTCGGTTCCAGGATGAAGGCATCCACATATCCCAGCTCTTTGAGCGTGGCGATGGCCGCCTCGCCTGGCAGGGGGCCTGCAACAACGCGCCAGACGGTCTGTCCGCCCATTGTCTCGGTCAGGACCTCGGCGGCAAGACCGGCCTCCTGGATGCGTGCGGCGGCGGCATTGGCGTTGCGTTCGTTGCTGAAGATGCCGATCTGCGCCCGCGGTCCGTCAGCCGGAGCAAGCGGCGCGGCAAACACAGCTGAGACATCGACTGTCTCTGCCTCTGGTGCGGCATCGGTCGCAGCTTCGGTCGTCGCGGCGGCGGCCGAAGTTGCGATTGCCGCCAGACTGGCGGCCGCCGCAGAGGTTTCAGCCGCAGACGTGGTGCTTTCGGCAACGGCTGTCGCGGTTGCGGCCAGCGCGGCAGTGGCGCCGGCCTCGCCTTCGGCGACGGGCGCGGGATCGAGTGGAGCCGCTTCGACATTGACCGGTGCCTCGAGGCTCGCAACCACCGGGTTTTCCTCGGCGGGCACAACGACCTCGACCTCTTCACGACGCAGCGCAACAACATAGACCTCGACCGGAGCGCCCGGCAGGACGCCCAGCGCATCGGCAGCATCTGACGAAATCTGGAAAGGTGGACCGGGGTTCAGGCGCTCGCGACGGAAGAGCGCGCCGACGATGGTTTCACCGTTTGCGGTATTGCGGATCAGGACGCGTTCAGGATCGCCGACATCAGGATGGGCAACCCAGACACCACCGAGCGACGGCCGCCCGTCCCAGAGCGCGCGGTCGGATTGTTCAAAGATATCGGGGCGTTCGATGTCGCGTTCAGCAGAAACACGTTGGTTCGGCGCATTGGCGGGCAACGGTTCGGCGGCCTCCGCAGCGGCCTGAGCCGTTGGAAGGGCGAACTGGCCGTTTTCGTCACAGGCGGCAAGCCCGCCAGCCACCACAGAGACCAGTGCCATCCGGCGCACTGTCTTGAAACCCGAATTCTTGTCCATCTTCGCCAGCCCCTCTTGCCACGCATATCGCGCGGCGCCCATTTTTTCTGCCTTTTGCGGCAGTTTCTCTGCACCTCGGTCACTTCAAAACCCGTGCTTTGCGCGCGTGCTCTGCAGTTGAGCGAGACGATAGCGTCCCGCTGTGGGTTTTGAAAGTCTCATGGGGGCTTGGGCGGCGGAATTCCCCAAACTGTGAACCCGCTTTTCGAATCAGATCAGACCGTCTAACACCGCCCCTGTCGGAGGAGTGGCAGAGTGGTTGAATGCACCGGTCTTGAAAACCGACGTAGGTGAAAGTCTACCGTGGGTTCGAATCCCACCTCCTCCGCCATCAGACCGTACCCACAAAACTCGTCGGGTCGCTCTGCGGCTGACACGTCTATCTGCTTTGGCAAATTCCGGGCCGCCTGGCGCCGAAAAGCGCCGATGGTGCGCTTCATTCCTGAAATGCTGTCTCTTTGACGCGCACCACCGGCGCGGTCAGGTAGTCGAGCACCGTCCGCTTGCCCGAAAGAATATCCACCTGTGCCACCATACCGGGCAGGATCTCGACGGCGTCACCGGCCGCATCGGTCAAGCCGGTCAGGGCTTCGATTTCGACGACGAAGGCCTGTTCTTCGCGATCAGGTCGGGTCACGGCATCGGCACCGACCCGCAGGATCCGGCCATCAATCGCACCGTATCTGGAGGGATCATAGGCCGTAATATTGACGCGCACGTCCTGCCCTGCGCGCACAAAGGCAACATCGGCGGGTGTCAGATAGGCTTCGACAAGAAGCTCGTCATCAATGGGCACCACCTCGACCAATGGCTCGCCCGCACGGGCCAGCCCTCCGCGCGTCGTGGCAAGCACCCTGTTCACAATCCCCCGTTGCGGCGCCACCAGCACCGCACGGGTCAGGCGGGTTTCGAGCGTTGGCAAGATGGCTTGCAGCTCGGCCAGTTCGGCCTCGGTCTTGACCAGTTCTTCCACCGCACCGGCTGTGAAAGACGACATGGTCGAGGTCATCCTGTCATTGATCTCGGCCAAAGCCGATTGGGCACGCAGGACAGCCGATTGCGCTTCGGACAGTCGCCCCAGAGCCTCGGTCCGCCGGCCTTCCAGCGCGATCAGCGTCGTTCTGGGTTCGACCGAAGCCGCAACAAGTGGCGCAATGAGAGCGATCTCATCGTCGATCAGCGCCAAAGCATCCTGCGCTGTCGCGACACGGCCTTCGGCCTCGCGGACCTCTTGTTCGCGCTGGCCCGCCTGCATCCGGAGAACGCGGATTTCATCGTTGAGCGCAGCACGCCGCGCGTCGAACAGGGCACGTTCCGACTGGAACTGGGCCGACACAAGGCCGCCGTCCTCAGCACTCCAGACAAAATCGCTCTGCGCGATCTCGGCCTTGAGGCGCGCGATCCTTGTTTGGAAAACCTGCGCACGCGTCTGTATCTGGGCTAGTTCGCCTGCGATCTGCGTGCCGTCCAGCGTGATCAGCGGATCGCCGGCATCCACCAGATCGCCGTCTGCGACATGGATCTCTGCAATCACGCCCGGTTCACTCGGCTGCACAATCTGCACCTCGCCCGAAGGCACGACCCGCCCGTCACCCCGCGTGACAGTGTCAATCTCGGTCGAGGCGGCCCAAACCACAGCGAGCGCCAGAAAGGCAACCACCGACAACAAGAGCAGAGAGGACCGCACCGGGCTGCCACCTTTCAGCTCGCGGGCAAATGCCCGGGCATCCTTGATGTGCTGCTCCATCAGTTCGACCTCTGCCAGCTTGTGCCCACGATCTCGTCACGGGGACCATCTGCGGTGATCTTGCCGTCCTGCACGACGATCACCCGATCAACCAATCGCAGCAGGCTGGGTCGATGGGTGACCACCAGCAACGTCCGACCCTCGACAATCGGCAGCAAACGTTCAATGAGCTGGTTTTCCGTCACCGTATCCATGGCCGAGGTCGGTTCATCCAGCAAAAGCACCGGCGGATCAGTCAGCAAGGCGCGCGCAAGGGCGACGGCTTGACGCTGCCCGCCGGACAGTCCCTCGCCGCGCTCGCCCACCACAAAGTCATAGCCCTGCGGCAGTCGCGACGCGAAACTGTCAACGCCGGCGATCTGCGCCGCCCGCAAGACTTGGGCATCCGTCGCACGGGGCGCGCCGATGGCAATATTTTCACGCAGGGTGCCCGAAAACAGCCACGTATCCTGCAACACCGATCCGACATTGCGCCGCAAGTCGCCCGGATCAATCTGGCGCAGGTCGATCCCATCCAGCATCACCGCACCCGACTGCGGGCGATAAAGCCCGATTGCAAGCCGCGCGAGTGTGCTTTTGCCCGACCCGATGGGGCCAAGGATGGCAACACGCTCGCCTTCGGCAATTTCAAGCGAAACATTCTTCAAACTGGCCCGATCACTCTGCGGATAGCTGAAATCCACATCATCAAAGGTCACCCGCCCCTTCATTCTGTCACGCGACAGATACTGGCGGCCGTTCTCACGTTCGCTCTCGGCCCGCATCAGCGTGTCAATCGCGCGATAGGCGGTGCGCGTCTGGCTGATCCGCGTGAGGGTTTGCGCCACCTGCGCAAGCGGCGTCAGGGCACGGCCCGTCAGTATCACACAGGCGATCAGCGCCCCCATTGAGATCACGCCATCCGTGATCAACAGCACCCCATAGAAAACAATCACAATCTGCGCGGTCTGCTGCACAAATGCAGTGGCATTGAGGGCAAATTGGCTGACGGCACGCGACTTCACGCCATGCTGGGCCTGCATGGACAGCGCTTTCTCCCATCTGGCCTTCATGCGCGCTTCGGCCCGCGCCGCCTTGATCGTCTCCAGCCCCGAAATCGCCTCGAAAAGGATACTCTGCTTGGACTGCCCGTCCTTGAAACTGCTCTCTGCGAGACGCGACAAAATCGGCTGTGACGCCAGCGCAACGATCAGCACAACCGGCACGGCTATCATCGGCACAATCGCCAACGGCCCGCCAATCAACGAAATGACCCCGATAAACAGAAGGATAAACGGTAAATCCACAATCGCCACAAGCGAGGCCGAGGCAAAGAAATCGCGCAGTGTATCAAATTCGCGGAGGCTGGACGCGATTGCGCCGGTCGATCCGGAACGCGCCGAAAGCTGCAATGACATCAGACGGTCGAAAATCGCGCGACCCATCGCCAGATCGGCCCGCTGGCCTGCTCTGTCGATAAAGCCGGCACGCAAGGTGCGGATCAGGAAATCAAAAAGCAATGCGATTCCGACGCCAATCGTCAGGGCGATCAGGCTTTCAATGGCCTGATTGGGCAGGATACGGTCATAGACGACCATCACGAAAAGCGAGGTGGTCAGACCAAGGACGTTAGCGACCGAAGCCGCCAGAATGACTTGAATATAGCTCCATTTGTTCTGCGCCAACGCACTACGGAACCAATGACCGGCCTGCGCAGAACCACCTTCTGACAGAGCGCGCTGGCGCATCAGGATGCCCTGTCCTGTCAGAATTTGCTGAAGGGCGTCTTCTTTGACGATCCCCGCCTCTTTGCCAAAGCGTGGATCGAAGACCTGCCAGCCACCCTTTTCACGCCCCTCGACAACCACCGCCCCGTTTTGCGTCAGCAACACGGCTGGCAGCAAAGTCGCGTCCAGATCGGCCAAACGCACCGGCCCGAAACCGATCTCGTATCCTGCCGCCTGCGCAGCTCTGAGGGGTGCTTTGACCCACCCGCCCTCTTCCTTGGGACGCAGGGCCTCTTCGAAGAGTGCCCCCGAGATTGGGCGGCCATGTATCAAGGCAGCATGCGCCAGACAGCGCTCCAACACGGACTGCGCGGGACGGGCCGAGACGTCGGGCCGGGCCGCTTCGGGTGAAGGCGGCACTTGGGCGTGTTCGACCTTGGCCAGTGCGGCAATGCGTTTCGCTGCCGTCATGCCGGACACCCCTCAACACAAATGCCGAAAACATCCAGCAACTCGCCGGTCAGATAAAGAACCACAAACCCGGCAACGCGCGCCTCGGATTCGAGTTCCATGGCGCGCGCCGCGGCACGGTCCACATCGCGACCAAGCTCCAGCAGGTCGAGGATATCGACCCGCCCGCTCGAAAACTGCACCTCGGCGTCGGCAAGGGCCGCCTCGGATGTCTCTGCAGCCGCGCGCGCCGCAGCCAGTTCAGCTGCCAAAGACATCTGGCGGTTGCGTGCATTTGCCAGTGCCCGCTGTAGATCGAGCGCCGCCAATTCGCGATCCGCCACGGCCTGTGCAATTGCTGCCTCGGCTGTCGCAATCGCCGCGGACTGGCGGCCATCGGTGCCGAATTCATACCCCAGCCGCAAACCGGCCCCGACCGAGGCATCGGCATCCCGGGGGGCGCGCGCGGTGACATCGAGAAAGACTGACGGCAAGCGCGCCGCCTGCACTGACTGCAATTCACGCCGCACGGCCCGCTCTTCCGCCCTGAGGGCAATCAGCATCGGGTTGGCGCTGATATCGCGCGCAGTCCGTGGGGCTGCGGGAACAGCCCCGCCGACAGACGCACCCGCAAAGAGCTCTTGCACACGCGCCTCGGCTTCGCGGACGCGACCCTGCGCTGACGCAAGCGTTGCTGCGGCGTCCGCACGGCGCGCTGACACACGCAATAGATCGGCATTGCGCCCTGCCCCCGCTGCGACGCGCATTTCGGTCTGCTCAGCAATCCCGCCAAGTCGCTGCAAGGCATCCTGAGCGATCACCGCAAGCTGACGGGCGAGGTGAAGCTCTTCCCATGCGCGAATGGCCGACAGCGCCCGCTCCCCCAATCGTATCTGTGTCTCGGCGCGCGCCTTGATGCCGCGCACCTCGGCTGCAGCGATCCGGCTGTCAGACACGCCGCCATCGAATATACGCTGGCTGAGCCGCACGACGGGGACCAACGACGGGTCACTGTTGGTGCTGAAGCCCGCGTCAACACCCGCTGAAAGACTGGGCCGCCAAGCGGCACGCGCCTCTGCCAAAGCGGCCCCCTGCGCCGCCTCAGCCGCCTGCGCTGCACTCAGAACCGGCCCCTGCAGCAAGGCCTGTTGCAGCGCAAGGCCCAGCGGGGTTTGCGCATGGACGGGCGCTGCGCGGGCAACGTCGCGCGTCTGGGCGGGCGCAACAGCCTCGGCCACCTCAGGCGCCGGAGCAACCTGCGTTGTGCAACCGGCGACTGCCAGGCCAACGCAGGAAAGGATCACAAGCGCGCGCATCAGAAGCCCTCTCGCAACGCAGCAAGAAAGGGATCCGGCGCGGCCTCGCCGACGATTGGAACCTCAGCTTCGCCGGTGCGGACACAGTCCAGCAACCCGATTGAGACCTGCATCATATGGGCCAACCCAAGCGCACCGATCTGGTGCAAAGCACCCGCCTGTCCGGGTTTGAGACCGTGCAAAGCTTCTTGGTCGACAATATGCCACTCTGCATCCTCAAGCCACGGTTTCAGACAACCCGCTTGCTGTAACGCCGTCGCCGCTTTGCGTGCTGCGATACGACTGCGCCTCCAGGCCTTGAGGCGTGCAAGGCGTCGTCCGGTCAGCGGCGAAAGCGAACGGTCGCTGGCGAACAACGGCTCGATCCCGCCGCCTGCATCTGACAGCGGCGCAAGGGCGGCGGTCTCAACCAGAACCATGTCACCCAGTGGCGACGGGACGATCTGGAACGGTCCGTGCAACAGATCGACCGGCAGAATTGGTGGTTTCCAAACACCCCCTGCCCCGAAAATTGATGGATGCGACCCCAGCAGGACACGGACCGGAATAGCCGGCTCGGCAAAGTCGCCACTCACCCGCATCATGATCGGGATATGCAGCGCAAGTGACGCAACCTCGTCCAGCGCCACAGGAATGGCGTCTTGTTCACGGGGCAAGACCAATGGTGCAGTCGCCTGCCAGCCCATCGCGCCGTGATCGACAAAGGAAAGTGGTTGAACCTGTGACATCAAAAAACGCGCAGCAGGGCCGATACAGTCAGCATCGGCCCTGCATGCAATCCTAGACTGTGGGCAAGGACGGGAGATCAAGCATGATGTTGGTGAACCCGTCATTCGTGAATGACGCAAGATCATCCGCAGTCACACCTGACAGAATGCCAAAGCTATCTGTCTGATACGTGTTGTTGGCCTGATCGAATGTCAGCCTCCAGAGCGCCGCATCGTCCGCATCCGCGGTGACCGCGACAATGGTCTCGCCGTCCTGAAGGCCAAGGTTTGCGTTCTCGGCACGGGTGATGACAGCTGCATCATCATTGTCGGTCGCACCCTCGAAGATCACGATACCGGTGCTGTCACCCAGTGCCAGCGTTCCGCCTTGGGCGACTGTTTCGACCGTTGTGCCGCGATAGGTGTCGAAATCTGCTTCAATGATCAGCAGGTCTTCGTCGGCCGCATCGACATTGTTCACATCGAAACCGCTGATCACATCGGTACCACCGCGTCCCTGACTGTCTTCAAGGATCACCGTCTTGCGCGACCCGTCCTCGACGCCGCCAACGACATTGAAACCCCCAAAGATCGCGTTTCCTTCGGATGGGAGACCGATGCCCAGCCCATAGAACGTAGAGCCGTCCATGCCTTCGACATTGGCCGTAAAGAGATCAATCGTGTCGGGCTGTGGATCAAGGCCTCTGATTGCAGTCAGATCAAGATCCACGGTGACACGGCTGGTTTCAATGCCAGCGCTGAAGGACGACAGGGCAGTCGCTCCCCCTGATGCGGTGTTTGCCCCTCCGGCAACGCTGCCGGTGTCAAACGAGGCCACGTCCCCGGCGATGAACACATCCAAATCCAGCAAGACCGGATCGGAGCCATTGTCGGTCACCCCGTCATAGAACGCGACCAATGCCGCAGTCGAAACCGAGACAGTCGCAACGCCGTTTACCACGGACACCGTGAACACACCGTCAGCGTCGGTCTGGTTGCCAACGACAATCACATCATCGTCCACACCGACATTCTGATCCCCGCCGTCGATGATTTCACGGAATTCGCTGCTGACAATCAGTTCGCCGGTATCGTCGG
>CAZOMZ010000035.1:0-11916 GCA_964581065.1 uncultured Loktanella sp.
GACTTCAAGAATGCAGTGCTAAAGGCCGGGCTCACCTATCCATTGCAGGTTCAGCCATCGACTGATCACAACAACCAAACCCTGACTGTCGTGCGTTCTGACCAAGACTGGGAAAAAATCCTTGTCACAGAGTGGGTCCTAAAGAGTTTTTCAATCACGCAGCTGCGCGAAACAGATGTCGCTCAGCATCTCAGGGTCAGGTTTGCTGTCGTTGGAAGTGGGATTGAACAGGTCATCTTTCCATTCGCATACCCCGGAGAGGCCATGGTTCAAGAACTTGTTATGAAGCCTTCGATGGATCCTGGACGCTTTCGCAAAGCAGTGTCTGGGATCGCAAGACAGGTGATGTTGGACCAATGGACCATGGAACTTTCTTTCCGGTCGTCGGACGAACTCAGACTTGAGTACATCTGGCCAGGTTTGCCACCGCCTTCATCTGCAGCCGTCGAAGACCTGAACGCAACACTCTGGCGCAAGACAGAGGGCCGTTTGAACGAGTTGCTTTCCTCGCCGATGCTATGGCGGATGAGTGCTGCTGGCGCGCCGCGCCGCCGCCAATGACTGGGGATCACACAATGAAGAACGGTCTGGATTTTTATGCCTTACCTGATGATCGCCGCGTCAAAATCACGATTCGCAAGGATGGTCAGCCGGAACTTCAGCGGCACAATATGCTCGTCCTGCCGCAGGCAGCAAAAGACAATGTCAGCCAGCGCTCCCAAACATATTGGTACCCTCATCCGCTGTCGAATGCGGCAGCCGAAGTGGAGTGGATTATCAACAACTGCACTGATCCTGATACTTATGAAGAGGCAATGCACTGGCTGGAAAACACCTTTGATGCCGACGTGCCAGTCTTCAACCATCCACGTGCAATCGGCACATCTGCGCGTGACAGTCAGGCGTCCCGCTTCGGTGTCGTGAAGGGTCTTGATGTTCCCAAAGTGAAGCGTTTCACTTTTGAGACCGAGGAAGATCTGCGGCGTACCTTTGAGGAGAACGGGTTCACATTCCCCGTGCTGGTCCGCCCTGTTGAGTTCCAGTCAGGTATCGGAATGAAGCGGGTCGAGAGCCACGAGGAGTGGGCTCAGTTGCTCTACGGCAAGTGGTATCGCAAAGATCATATGATGATCCAGTTTGTCGATTCCAGGACGGCAGAGGGGTTCTATTACAAAGTTCGGATGGTCTTTGTGGGTGGGCGGGCATTCCTGCGGCACATCAAGGCGAGCTCAAACTGGCTGGTCCAGGATGAACAGAACGATGTCTTTCGTGATCAGCCGGAGCGTGAGCTTGAAATGGCAGACGCGCTGGAGGGGCAGCAGCAGTTCGTAGAGATATGTGAATCGCTGGGACAACTATCCGATCTTGACTTTTTTGGAGCGGACATTGGTGTGGACTTGGCGTCAAACAAGTATGTTTTGTTTGAAGCCAACCCGTCCATGAGCATGTTCTTTCCGATGCGCGACGGACTGTCTCCCGTCCAACTCTTGCGACGCGAGCGGTTCCAAACACCCGCGGAAGACTATCTCGTCAAATACGTAAGTGACCCATCCATATGGTTATCGACACAATCCCGTGCGTCCAAGGAGTGACCTGTCATATCTGGACCAAGCCCGTTAACAGTCACTTGTGAAGCCAGAGGCAACCTGGTTCTGGGCGAAACCATGTTGGGCATCGTCGACAACAAGGAAAAGAAACCATGCATGACACACTCTCGGCCAGCAAGACAGACGGCAACGTCAGTATCGTCGAGCCGCTAGATAAGCTGAGTCGGTTTGCCTTTGATTGGGCGGAGACGCTTTGCAGCAAGGACCTCGGTTGTTTTGATTATCACAGGATGTGGACTTTGGTGCGGTTGTTGGAGTCTGGTGGCGCACTGCCCTCGGGCGAAGACTTTTTCGACGCGGAGCTACCAAGGGTGGCAAAGGATGGGCATGTCCGTGTTCTTTTGTCCGGCGGAGCAGATACAGGTCTGCTGACTTTGGCGGCAAATGCCTGCCTCAGAGCAGGCCTGACGCCAGACGTTAAGATGATTGATTGTTGTGCGACACCTCTTGAGCAATGCCGCATCCTTGCGCTCCAAAACGGAATACAATTCGAAGCCGTACAAGGTTCGGCAGACTCAGTTTGTGTGGGGCCGGTGGATGCGATTATGGCCCACAGTTTCCTGTTTTTTGTTCCACGAGAAGCGCGGCCAGCCCTCTTTCGGAACTGGTCACGCAATCTCCGGCTTGGCGGCAAAGTACTGATGTCGCAGAGACTTCTTGCGCCGGACCAGCAGTTCAAACGAGAACGTCCGGCGGACAAAATCCGTGAGAGGCGCGAGCGCTTGGCAGAAGCCTTGGCTGTGCAAAATCCGGTCGCAGCAGACCCCAACGAGATCTTGGACGCAGCCGAACGCCTTTGGCTGCACAAAATGGGCGGTAACGGTATTTCGCTCGCTGAAATCGAAAGTCTTTGTGAGAGCTCGGGTTTTGCTCTCGAAAGCATTCAATATGACGATGAAGAGAACAGCGTCTCGCCATTTGTCCTCAAATCCGAAGCCCTGACGCGCGCGCGCGCGAACATCGCTCTCGTCAAGCTTCGCGAAGTGGTCTGAACGCGTTCGGTGTCAGAAAAGTATGCCTTTCGGCACAACCACATTTGCAATCCGGTCGAGATAGAAAAACGTCCCGACTGCGAGGCCGGTTGCCAAAAGCGTAATCCAAATCATCTGGCTGGATTGTAGTGGCTTGCCCCATCCAAGCCAAACTAGCGTGATGGCCGCAACGCCGAAGGGCAATCCAGCCAAAGCTGTGACGAATGCCATAACAAGCAACGACGCGAGTGGGACGAAGTGGGATTGAGGTATGGCTGTGATCTGCGCTGTGACAGGTTTTCCGGCGAGAAGCTCTCTTAGACCGATGAGCATGCAAAGGACAGCGCCGCCGGTCGCCATTGCCTTTGCGTAGGTCGAATAGCCTAGTGGTGCCGCAAATGCTGTGACAGCAAGCAAGCCGGCGACCCCCATCAAGCTGAATGCAAAGAGCCACGAAAAGCGCGGATGCACGGACTGTTCACGTATTTGCCCTTTCTTCCCGACCATCCAAGCAAATGATCCGACAATCAGGATTGAAATTATGACTGCGGCCGGACGATCAAAGAACGACACCCGATCCAGTTCGACTAGCTGTGCTGTGAGGGCGACATTCCGCTCGATAAAACTGCCAAGTACAAAGGCGATAATGAAGGGCACGCGTGGCCAGTTGAATTGCTTGAGCAAGTAGCCGAACAAGCCAAACCCGATCACGACGTAGAGATCCAGCAGCGCACCATTCAGCTGAACGACCGTCACGAGACTTGCAATGAGTGCCGGAAAGGCGATCCGGTCAACACGCAGGTTTGTCAGTTTGCCCAGAGCCGGTGCCAGCGAGACCCCGACGACCGAAGTCAGGATATTAGACAGAAGAAGCGCTGCGATCAGCGTAAAGGTTAGTGAAAGGTCGACCGTCAGCATCGGGGTTCCGGGGACAAGGCCATGAATTGCCAGCACGGTGACCAAGATGACCCCTGCCTCACTTCCAGGAAGACCAAATGCCAAAGCCGGAAGCAGAGAGCCGCCATCCTTGGCATCCACTGCAGCTTCCGGGGCAATCAGGCCGCGTATGTCGCCTTTCCCGAAGTTCTTCTTGTCTGTTCCGGCCATCTGGACTGCTTGGCCATATGCCACAAATCCTGCGACCGTGCCTCCGACCCCGGGAATGATGCCCACGACCGTTCCGATAATCGAGGACCGCAGCATCAGGCGGTAGTGCCGGAAGACCGCCTTGATGCCAGCAAGTACCGAGTCTTTCTCACGGCCAGGCTGCGTCGGAGAGGCGAGCCGATAATTCTTTCGCCAGCCGATCAGTTCGGTGACGGTAAAGAAGCCGAGCAGCAACGCGATCATGTCAAAGCCGTCGTAGAGTGAGAAATTCCCGAAGTTCCAGCGCGGCAGCGCCGTTTCAGGGTCACTTCCGATTGAGGCTGCAAGCAAGCCAAGCGCTGTTACTGCGACGGCTTTGAGCGCAGAGGAATTTGGTATGGCGGCGATCGTCGAGAGGCCCCAAATTCCCAAAAGCAGCCTTTCAAGTGGTCCGAATTCCAGCAAAAAAGGTCGAATGACCGGCAGGAGGGCCATGAGAACCATCACGCCAACAATCGAACCAAGTGCCGATGCTGTTGCTGCGCATGCAATAGCAGTACGCGGAAGCCCGTTGCGGGTCATTGGATGACCGTCGAGCATCGCGGCAGCAGCGGAAGAATTGCCCGGGATGTTGAAAAGGATGGCGGTAATCGACCCCATAAAAGTCGCACCACCAGTCATCGCACCGAACAGAAGTAAGACTGAAACCGGATCCCATGTTACGGTCAGCAGGATCATCAGGGCGGCGACGCTTGAGCCGCCGATACCTGGCAGGAACGACGATACCATCGACAAAGCCGTTCCCAGCACGGGGATAAGGATGTTCGGGAACGAGAAGACGTTTCCGAGGCCCTGAGAAAGCGCTTCGAAATATGTCAACGGGCACCTCGTGCAGGACCCTGTCTGTTTGCCTGCGTTATCACAATCTAGTTCTGGAACGCTTCGGCTGATATCTCCTGAAGCGTTGGTAGAAGTTGGGCATGGGCGGCAACAAGGGCCGTGACGAATGCTCTGGACTCGTCAGCCGTCTTTGAAGATACGGCACGACCCTGCGCTTCGGCGGCCTCACTGAAAGCTGGGTCTGCAATTGCAATGTCCATCAGTTCGGCGACACACGCGCGCCTATCTTCCGACAGATTGGTTGAGACAAACATTCCGCGGGCTGCACCACGCAACTGTGCGACCCCTTGCGCCAGTGATCTCTGATAGGCAGCTTGTTCCGGAGGAAGGTCTTCCGTCAGTGCCCAGACGACGCTGCCTTCGCCAGCAAGGTAGGGCAGCTCCGGTGCTGCTGGCAGCGGTCCATCTGTAAGCACCATCGCGATATGAATTCCTTCATCCTTTGCGCGGCGAAGCGCGGTCGAGAGCGACATGCTGGCGATGTCGGATTCGTTGCGCAGGATTGCGGCAGTCATTTCGCTGGTTCCGTCATAGCCGGTCACGACGTCCACATTGATCCCGAGCGCACGACTGACCACAAGGAATGGCAGGAGCGCTTCATCCAAAGACCCTTCGGCGGCAACGAGTGTTTCAAGATCGGGACTCAGAAGGTCAAGGTCGGTTCTGCCTATCCATGCCGACGGCTCATCGTGGACCATACCGACGATTTCGTAGCCATCGATCATTCTCTCTTTTCCGGCCTGTTCTCCACGTCCGACGGTGCCCATTGGCGCTGTTGCCAGGTCAGTGGTGTTTTCGATCAGCACGGACAGCATGTCGCTTTCAGAGTTCATCACGAAGCTTCTTGCAGCCAACCCGCCTCCCGATGGCATGTTTACGACCCTGACAGATGCGCCGGAGTGGGTCTCAAGTACCGGGGCAAGTGCGCGCGCGTAGGTGTCGTAGCCTCCACCCGCGCTGTTTGGCACTGCAATAGTGAGACGTTGGCCGCCGAGTAGATCCAGGCAGCTGTCCGAAGGGTTCGCGTACAATGGAGAGGCAAGAAAACAAACGGTGAAAGCCACCTTGGAGACGGTTTGAACAGATTTCATCTTGTAAGACCCGCTTTGAAAATTTTGGGGACGATAGTCGTGCCTGCATGATGAGACAACCCGCATTCCCCTGCGCTCGGAAGTCCTGTTCCGCGACGTTCAAGGAATGGCCTAGCCGTCTGGTAAATGACGGTCGAACCGAACAACTGGGACTGCTGCCACAATCAGCCCTGACACCGCTGGCTGCGCAGAATTGATGGAGTTCGGTCCGATTGAATTGCCCGATGAATTGACGTTGTCCATTCGCTAGCTTTTCACGCGCGGGAGGATCCGTATCGCGTCAACCGGATGCATGACGCATCCCTGCGGCACATCAGCCTGTCCGCTTGTCACTGGGTGCCTTGCGCCATAGGCTCGCGCTGACGGGGCCAAGCGAGAGATCCATGCTTCACGTGGTTTGTTCAAGATGACGTCTGCCAAGCCGCTCGCGCGGGCCCAGCGTGTTGCGTTCGTTTCTTTGTCGCCTGATCCGGACGGGGGCGAGCTTGGTCCGCTGGAATTGCCCAGCTACGGCGTCCGGCGTGTGCATGCTGCAGCCGAAGTGCTCAAATCTCAGATCGATCTCGACGTGCGCTTTTTCGATTATGGACGGCTGGGTCGGGTCGGGGTCGCCAATGCGCTGGAAGATTTTGCGCCGGATATTGTCGGCTTTTCCATCTACGTCTGGTCCACCGCCAAACTTGTCGCGGTCGCACGCGAGCTCAAGGCGAGCCGCCCCGAGACCTTCGTGATCTTTGGTGGCCCTTCGGCCCGCTCCAGCGTCTTCGATCTGCCACCTTATCGCGGCGCCTTTGACTATCTCGATGCCGTGGCCGAGGGCGATGGAGAGGTCCTGATCCAGCAGATCATCCTTGCGACCGACCGCACGCCCTTGGGGTTGCGCAAGATCGGCGGTCTGGCGATCCCGACACCGGATGGCACATGGATCAAGACCGGTCCGGCCGGATCGGTGCCGATGGACGAGATTGCGTCGCCCTATCAACTGGGGCTGATGCCGCAGGGCGCTGTGGCATATCTGGAGACCTATCGCGGCTGTCCTCTGGCCTGCCGCTTTTGCGAATGGGGCGCGGTCCGGCCCGCCCGTGACGTCTTTTCCGAGGACTATATCGCCCGCGAGATCGACGCCTTCGAGGCGCATGAGGCGCCCGCCGTTTTCCTGCTGGATGCCGGGCTGAACCTGAACGCGGCGGCCTTCCGCAATCTTGCGGCGGCGAACGCGCGCACCAACCACCTCAAGAACAGCATGTTCTGGGCGGAAATCTATCCTTCGACGATCCGCGACAAGCATCTGGAGTTTCTCGACAACATTGGGACGGCCTACCTCGGGATCGGGCTGCAAAGTCAGGATCAGGCTGTGCTTGACGCCCATGACCGCAAGATCGACCAGACGCGGTTCGAGCCTTCGGTGCGGGCGCTGGCCGAGGTTGCACCCAATATCGAAATCCAGATCATTTTCGGCCTGCCGGGAGAAACGCCGGAGGGGTTTCTCAGGACACTGGATTTTGCGCTGTCGATGCCGGGCGGGGTGCGGGCCTATCATTGCCTTGTCCTGCCTGACGCCCTCTTGGACCGTTCTCGCCCCGAGTGGAACGTCAAATTCAACCCCGAGACCATGGCCATGACATCGAACTCGCATTGGTCCGAGGCCGATATTGTCAACATGCGTCGGCATCTGGACAAGGTCTCGGCACAGCACAATGGCTCATCGGGGACGTTCTGGTGGTCGTTCAAGTGACCGCAGCGGGGGCCTTTCGGTCGGGCCGAAAGCTGGCGCTGATCGGACGCTACCCCGCGCGTGACCCCGCCTTGCCGCCCTATATTCCAAATCTCGGGCTCTATCAGGTGGCCGCCGCAGTACAGGCGGCGGGGTTTGATGATCTTGACCTGCGCATCTGGGATTCACCCGACATGCAGGTGGCTGACATTATCGCAGAGGTCGAAGCCTTCGACCCCGATGTGATCGGTTTTTCCGCCTATGTCTGGTCGCTGCCGGAGCTGATGCAAATCCATCAGGCGCTCAAAACCGGAGATGCGCGGCGGCTATCGGTCTTTGGCGGCCCCTCGGCGCGGCAGAACATGTTGGCCCATGATCCCTTTGCGCAGATGATCCAGCCCGACATTCTGGCGATTGGCGAAGGCGAAGGCACCATGACCGAGATCATGGCCCTTGTCCGTCGCTCCGCCGAGACGCTGGGGCACATCCGGGGCATTGCCCTGCGTGACGGACCCCAGTGGCGGCAGACCCCGCCACGCCATCCGGCCACGCTGGACCAGCTCGCCTCGCCTTATGCGCTTGATCTGGTGCCGCAGACCGGACTGGGCATCATGGAAACCTATCGCGGTTGCCCTTTCACCTGCGCCTTCTGCGAATGGGGCGTGATGGATGCCCCCAAGAACGTGCGCAGTGTTGCCGGCATCTCGGACGAATTCGCGGCGATTGCCGACAACGGGCGCAATACGCTTTTGCTGGTTGATGCGGGGTTGAACCTCAATAAGCCTGCCTTCACCAATCTCGCGCAAGCAGCAGCCGAGACGGGGTTCCTGCGCAAACGCAACCTCATCTGCGAGGTCTATCCGGCCAAGGTGCAGGACGAACATTTGAAGTTCCTTGACGGTGTGGGCAATCCGCATATCGGGGTCGGATTGCAGTCTTTCGACAGCGAGGTGCTTGACGAAGTGCAGCGCCGCTATGACGAAAAGCGGTTCAACGCGATCTTGGGTGACCTGCGGTCCGTTGCCAGCCTTGCAATCGAGATCATTGTCGGTCTGCCCGGCGACAGCCCCGAGAAATTCCGCCGCAACTTTGCCCGCGCCCGCGCCTTGCCCTATGCCTTGCGCGTGTATCACTGCCTTGTGCTGCCAAGCGCCCTGATGCTGCGGTCGCCGCCGGAACACGCGCTGGACTATGATCCGGTGACGCTCAAGATGCAGTCCTGTCTGGGCTGGACCCGTGATAGCCTGTCCGAGACGGTCGCCTTCATCAATGAGGCCGCCGACAAGGAAGGCGGCGCAAAAGGCGAGTTTTTCTGGGTTTTCCCGCCGGCCTGAGGCCAAGACGTTGGGTCATTTCGCTTGGCCGCGATGATTGCGGCTTCACAATAGGGCAATCTCGTCTACTCTCTTGCAAACGCTTTTGGGAGGAAGCCTTTG
The DNA here is from genome assembly GCA_964581065.1 of uncultured Loktanella sp. Taxonomy (GTDB): domain Bacteria; phylum Pseudomonadota; class Alphaproteobacteria; order Rhodobacterales; family Rhodobacteraceae; genus Yoonia. The sequence continues at coordinate 8,806 of CAZOMZ010000035.1, forward strand.
TCAGAACATGATCGTCCTTGGACGGCCTTTTACGGCCCGTCCACGCGCAAGACTATCGATACCCTAGAATACCAAACAATCGGCGACTTTGTCAGCGCGACAGCCGAGAAGTTCGGAAAGCTACCCGCCTTTACAACCTGCCTGCCGAACGGAATGAACGGAACGCTGACCTATGCGCAGGCCGACGAGATGTCGGATGCGCTGGCTGTCTATCTGCGGGACATTGCAGGTCTCAAAGCCGGTGACAGGGTTGCGGTGCAGGTGCCCAATTGTCTGAGCTATCCGGTGGCGGCCATGGCGATCTTCAAGGCGGGGTGCGTCCTTGTGAACGTCAACCCGCTCTATACTGCCGAAGAGATGGTCAAGCAGTTCAAGGATGCCGGTCCGTCGGCCATTCTGATCGTCGACATGTTCAGCGACAAGCTGGAAGAGGCGATGAAGGACTACGCATTCGAAAGCGTCATTGTCACCCGCGTTGCCGAGTTCCTGCCAGCCATGCCGCGCGGCATTGTCGGGCTGGTCCAGAAATACTGGGACAAGACCATTCACCCGATCACTTTTGATCACGTCCGACTGCCCGACGCGATCAAACAGGGCCGCGGCAAGCATGATCACATGCATGAGGTTCTTGAAGGATATCGCGCAGACATCGGACCCGATGACGTTGCCTGCCTGCAGTATACCGGCGGCACGACCGGTGTCGCGAAGGGCGCGATGCTGACCCATCGCAACATCCTGATGAACATGGCGCAGGTCATGGAGATGATCAACAATCTCGAAGATGGCAAAGAGGTCGCGCTGACTGCGCTGCCGCTCTACCACATCTTCGCGTTTACTGTGAATTTCCTCGGCTTCTACTCGATCGGGGCCCGCAACATCCTGATCCCGAACCCGCGTCCCCTGAGCAACCTCAAGCGGGCGATGGAAAACTACAAGATCACCTGGATGAGTGGTGTGAACACGCTTCTCAACGGGTTGAACAACGAAATCTGGTTCCTCGATACGCCGCCCAAGCATCTGAAGTTTGCTTCGGCAGGAGGTATGGCGCTTCAGGGCGCGGTCGCGCAGCGTTGGGAGGAAGTCACAGGCAAGCCCGTGATTGAAGGCTACGGGCTGACCGAGTCTTCGCCGGCTCTCAGTTTCAATCCATTGGGAAGTGGGCGCCTCAACTCAATCGGCATTCCTGTGCCTTCGACTGACATGAAATGTGTCGACGAAGACGGCAAGGACGTGCCGCAGGGCGAACGGGGCGAGATTATTGCCCGTGGCCCGCAGATCATGAAGGGCTACTGGAACAAGCCCGAGGAAACGGCCAAGACAATCCAGAATGGCTGGCTTCTGACGGGCGATATCGGTGTGATGGACGAGGATGGCTACTTCCACGTCGTTGACCGCAAGAAGGATATGATCCTTGTCTCCGGCTTCAATGTCTATCCCAACGAGGTCGAAGACGTGTTGGCCGCACATCCCGGCGTTGACGAAGTCGCCGTCATCGGTGTGCCCGACGGATCAAGTGGTGAGGCCGTGAAAGCCTTCATCGTCAAGAGCGACGAGAACCTTACCAAAGATGCGGTGCGCGCTTACTGCAAAGAGCATCTGACAAACTACAAGGTGCCAAAGCTGGTCGAGTTCCGCGACGAACTGCCGAAATCGAACGTCGGCAAGATTCTTCGCAAGGACCTGAGAGCCGAAGAAATGGCGAAAGCCGCAGCAACCGAAGGGCAGGTGTAAGATGGTCGGACCACTCGAACAGGCGATCCTCGCCCTGATGATTTTTGTGATCATGCTGGGCATGGGCGCGTCCCTGACACCGCGTGACTTCGTTTTGGCGCTCAAGCGGCCCTATGGTCTTTTCATCGGTGTCGTATCGCAATTCGGCTTTATGCCGCTGATTGGTTTTATCCTTGCGACGACGCTGCCGGTGAATGACACGCTCAAGATCGGTATTCTGATCATGGCCTGTATGCCGGGCGGAACGACATCGAACATCTTCACCTATTTCTCGAAGGGCAATCTTGCCCTGTCGGTCCTGATGACGGTGACGTCGACCGTCTTTGGCGTGATCCTGATCCCGATCGTGCTAGTTGTTTATGCCGGTGCGTTGGACCTTGATATTCCGCGTGAAAACATCATCGCCACGCTTGTCCTTCTGCTGGTGCCTGTCGCAATCGGCATGGTGCTGCGCAAGCTGAACGCCAACGTGGGCGCGGTGACCGAGTTCATGGGATCGCTATTGGCAGTCTTCTTTATTGTGTTCCTGATCGTGTCCTGGATTCCGCGCAACTGGGAATTCCTGCTGACTACCACATGGGCCACCTACTTCGGTGCAATCACGCTGGGGCTTTTCGGGTTCCTGCTGGGCTACGGTTTTTCAACGCTCCTGCGCCTGCACCCGCGCAATGCCCGCACCGTCGCGCTCGAGACCGGTATCCAGAACGGTCCTTTGGCCATCGCGATCATCGCCTTCACATGGAGCGGGGCCGAGGCACAGTCGGTCATGGCCGTCCCTGTGCTTTATTCGCTGTTCATCGTGATCACCTCGACGATGCTGACGATGTGGTTCCGGCGGATCAACACGGCGAACGAGCAGCCTTTGCCGAATGGCCTGCTCTGACGGCCGCATTGACCTGACAGCAGACTTCATTGAAAACGGCGGGACCCCCGCCGTTTTCTTTTTGCAAGGGACCACATGCGCACAGTTCTGATCACTGGGACAGCAGGCTTTATCGGTTTCCATCTGGCGCAGCTGATGCTGGATGAGGGGTTTCGTGTCGTAGGCTACGACGGGATGACGGACTACTATGACGTCGCTCTCAAACAGAGACGCCACCAGATCCTGCTGCAGAACCAGAATTTCACCTGCACCGAAGGGATGCTGGAGGACAATGATCTGCTGTCGCAGGTCTGCGATGAGGCCCAGCCCGATATCATCATCCACCTCGCCGGGCAGGCAGGGGTGCGCTATTCGCTGGAAAACCCGCGGTCCTACATGGAATCCAACGTGATGGGCACGTTCAACGTGATTGAATGTGCGCGGCGGCATGAGGTGGATCACCTTCTGATGGCCTCGACCTCGTCCGTTTATGGCGCGATCACCGAGATGCCGTTCAC
>CAZOMZ010000036.1:0-11913 GCA_964581065.1 uncultured Loktanella sp.
ATCAAGGGCATCAACATCGACGCCGAGATCGGGGCGCACATGGTCTATACCACCAACGAAGACGTGCCCGGCATTATCGGGACATTGGGGATGACCATGGGCCAGAACAACGTGAACATCGCGAACTTTACCCTTGGCCGCTCGGCGGCAAAGGGAGAGGCAATCGCGCTGCTTTATGTTGACGAACCTGTGCCAGCCACAGCATTGACCGCATTGCGTGACACAGGCCTGTTCCGGCAGGTCAAAGCGCTGACCTTCAACGTCTGAACGCACCTTTGACCCCGATCTACGCCATCGGCGATATTCACGGCCAGAAATCCATGCTGGATCAGGCGCTCGGCCTGATCCGCGAGGATGGCGGGCCCGATGCGCAGATCGTCTTTCTGGGGGACTACACCGATCGCGGTCCTGACAGCAGGGCCGTGGTCGAAACGCTGATTGCCGGACGCGATGAAGGTCGCGACTGGACCTTCATCAAGGGCAATCACGACCGCTTCTTCACCCGCTATATCCGCGAGGGGCACCAGCACGACCCACGGGTTAAATCCGGCATAAGCTGGTTGAACCCGCGACTGGGCGGGACCGCGACGCTCGCATCATACGGCCTGACGGGCGAGCCCCACTTCAACCGTGATCAGCCGGATGGACGAGAACGATTGGAGCGCTTTGATACCGCAGGTGCAGCCCTCACCTCTGACGAACTTCAGGCTGCCGCGAAAGCCGTGGTGCCCGACAGTCATCTGACCTTTCTTGAAAACCTGCCGTTGACGCATGAGACCGATGAGCTCTTGTTCGTACATGCGGGCCTAAGGCTAGATCTGCCATTGGCAGATCAGGACCCCGAAGATCTGCTTTGGATCAGGGACGGTTTTCTCGAAAATCCCACACCCTACGGCAAACTGATCGTGCATGGACACACTGCACTGGAGTATCCCCGCCATCACGGGAACCGCGTCAATCTTGACGGGGGTGCGGGCTTTGGACGCCCGCTGGTTCCGGCGGTCTTCGAAGGGCGTGACTGCTGGCTGCTGACAACGGCGGGACGCGTCCCGTTGCGGCCCTAGCTTGCCTTGGTTCTGCATCGGACCTATGCACCTGTCATGCCGCAGACCTTCACCTCACTTGATGCAATCCTGAACCACGGCTTCGACAGTGTGATCGATGTGCGTTCCCCTGCCGAATTCGCTGAAGACCATATGCCCGGCGCGATCAACCTGCCCGCGCTCGACAACGCCCAGCGCGCCGAGGTGGGCACGATCTACAAACAGGTGAGCCCGTTTCGGGCGCGCAAGATTGGTGCAGGCATGGTCATTCGCAATGTGGCGGATCACATCGACGGACCTTTGCAGGACATGGACGGTGGCTGGCGGCCCTTGATCTACTGCTGGCGCGGCGGTCAACGCTCTGGCGTGTTCCGCACGATACTCTCCGAGATCGGCTGGCGCGCGGAAACCGTGAAGGGCGGCTATATGACATTCCGCCGGCTGGTGAACGCCATGATGCACGACGACGCACTGCCGCATCGGCTGGTCCTGCTGGACGGATACACCGGCACTGCCAAAACCGCGCTGCTGTCACGACTGGCAGCCCGCGGCGTGCAGGTCGTCGATCTTGAAGGGTTGGCGCGCCATCGCGGTTCACTCTTGGGCGACATGGAGGGCGGGCAGCCTTCGCAAAAGGGATTTGAAACCGGCCTTGCGGTCGCATTGCAGGGGCTTGATCCGGATCGCCCTGTGCTGGTCGAGGCCGAAAGCAGCAAGATCGGTCGCCTCAATGTGCCGAAATCACTCTGGCAGGCGATGCTCACAGCACCGCGGATCGTCGTTGACGCCCCCGAACCTGCGCGTGCAGCCTATCTGGCCGACGCCTATCGCGAAGTGATCGCGGATCCCGACCGCCTTGCAGGCAAGCTCCGGCCCCTGCGCCGCCTGCGCGGACATGCAACTGTCGATCGCTGGATCGGCCTGTCGCAAAAAGGGGCTCTGGTAGAGTTGTCCCATGCGCTCATGATCGAACACTATGATCCATCCTACGCCAAATCACGTCGCATCGACGAACGCGAAGTGATCGCAACCGTGCAGACGGACAGATTGGACGAAAGCGGGCAAGAGCGGCTGGCTGATCAGATTGCCGGAACAATCAACGCAGGCTGATATCTCGGCCTTCGGTGATTTCGCCGATCAGTGCCGCCGGGTATCCGGCATCTTTCAGCTTGGCCAGCATGGACCCTGCTGAACGCGGCGCAACGGCGGCCAAGAGACCACCCGCCGTCTGCGGATCAAAAAGCAGGTCAAATGCATCCCCTTTGACCGGTCCGGCACCATGCCGGTTGTCATCAAAGAGCGAGGACCGGACCCCCGCCTCCGACAATTCCTGCGCGCCCGTCATCAGTGGTATCGCGGCCCGATCCAAGATGGCGCCAACGCCCGAGGCATCACACATGCCGCGCAGGTGACCGGCAAGACCGAAGCCGGTCACATCGGTCATGGCATGTGCCTTTTGCAGGATGCGCGCGGCGTCGGCTTGCCCTTGCACCATCAGGTCGAGACAGGCCATCACCACCTCGCCCCGCGCCTCACCGGCCATTTCGGCGGCCATGATCGTGCCGCTGCCAATTGGCTTGGTCAGGATCAGCTTGTCGCCTTTCTTTGCGCCTGCCAAGGTGATTGGCGCATCTGTCAGGCCGGTCACCGTCAGGCCAATCGTCAGCTCGGCCCCGAGAGACGAGTGACCCCCGACAATCGCGGCACCCGCATTGCCGACAATATCATGGATACCCGCCATGATCTCGGCGACGGTGCGTTCCTGCAAAACCGGCGACATGCGCGGCAGGACAAGTGAAACCGTCGCCGCCTGTGGAACAGCGCCCATCGCCCAGATGTCCCCGAGCGCATGCACGGCCGCAATCCGCGCCATCACCTCGGGATCATTGATCATGGCGCGCAGATGATCGGTGCTGATGACCTGCCCCGGTTGGACCATTGCTGCGTCATCACCAAAGCGATCCCCCAGAACCTGCACGAGCGCCGCGCGCCCGACCTTGGCCCCACAGCCGCCGCACATCATCTTATCACCCAGCGCGTCCTGCATACCCAGAGCAGTCTCGCGGGGAAGGTCTGTGTCGGCCATCACCGATAGCTCTGCGAACTGGCGCATGAACTTGCGGTCGATGTGGTCCTTGAGACGCCACAAACTGTGCCCACGCCGCGCGGTTCCGAATTTTTCGGCAAGCGCGGATTTCTGGCCGAGTGAAACAAGCTTCAGATAGTCCCGCTGCGGTTGGTAAGACCGCAGCTTGCCCCCGGACAAGGCCGCTCGCAGGTTGTCGAACAGGACCGGTGCTTCACGGACAGCGTAGACACCGGCCTTGGGGCGAGGATCGTGGCTAAGGTGTGCGCAGTCCCCGACAGCGAAGATATCGGGCACGCTGCTTTGCAAGGTCGGGCCAACGCGAATGTAGCCTTCGTGCAACGCAAGACCTGTCTGGGCAATCCAGTCCTGAGGCTTTGCCCCCGCAGCGCCGCAGGTGAAGTCGCTGCGCAGCGTGCGCCCGTCGCTCAGCACCAGCCCTTCGGCAAAAACCTCGGTCGCCTCGGTATCCTCGAAGATTTCGACCTCTGCCTCGGTCAATGCAGACAACATCAGTTGCCGCGCCTTGTATTGCAGACCTGTCAGGACAGAACCGCGGTCAATCAACCTGACTGCCGGTTGCCGGTCACGCAAGGTATGAGCCATCGCCATGGCGAGCTCTGCTCCGGCGACACCGCCCCCGATAATCGTGACCTGGGGTGCCTCAGCGGTCTTGCGAAAGGCATCCCAGCGGGCGGCAAAGGCCCCCAGCGGCTTGGCAGGCACGCCATGCGCTGCAAAGCCGGGAAGCTCGGGCATGGCCGAAGTGATACCCACATCGACAGAGGCTACATCAAAGGCAATCGGCGTGCGCCCCGCGACAGTCACGGTGCGGTTCACAATATCGATCCCGCTGGCAAAACCGTTGATCAGACGCGCGCCGGCAAAACGTGCCAGCCGCACCAGATCAATGTCCAACTCGTCCCTTGTGTAGTGACCGGCGACAAACCCGGGCAACATGCCCGAATAGGCGGCGGTCGGTCCGGGGTTGATCACCGTCACGCGGACACCGGGCAACGGGTCCATGCCCCATTTGCGCAGCACCAGCGCATGGGTATGCCCACCACCAATTAGGACAAGATCACGGGTGAAAGGAAGCTGGTTCATGCAGCCCTTCTAGCGGCAGCGGGATCAGGGGGAAAGCCACTCTCCGGCCCAAGCACGGGCACGTGAGAACCGCGCGCGCCGGTGGTCGCTGCCAAGGTGGACCGCATCGACCGCGACGATACCGCAGTCGAGAACGGCAAAACTTGCCGGATCGGGGGTTTTCACATAGGCGAGCGCCTCGTTGATCAAGGTGCCGGGTGGTGGTGTCACACCATAGGATTGCTGCGCGTGATCTGGGATGTGGTCCCAAAGCGCGCGGGTGGTCTCGCCTGACCGGACCACGACTTCGGCCTGCAGGCGGATTTGCAGGGCCTCTTCTGCGTCCCAGATATGCAGCGCCGCGCGCGGGTTGGCGCGCAGGCTTGTGATCTTGTCGGAATAGATATCGGTATGCACCGTGAGGTGCGCCCCTTCCTGATCGGCGCTGCGCAGCACAACTGTCCGTGCCTCGGGCCACCCTTCCGGTGAAACCGTTGCAAAGGTCGGGCGCCGCGCAGGATGCTGTGCGTGCGCGACCCCTGTTGCCAGCACCTGCCACAGCCGGTCCCAGATACCGTCATGGGTTTCGAACCAGTCAGTCATAGCCCGTCATCTCCAGATAGCCGATACCGCTGTGCGTACCCGAGACAGTCACCGGTCCCTCCCAATAAGGGATGCTGGTCGCCATCCAGGCGTTTTCGTTTATTGCCTCAACAGTCACATCCACCCCCTTTTCCGCCAGTTGCACGCGCCATTGCACCGGCACCTCGGCATCGTTGGTCGTCAGCGGGGTCGCCACAAATGCACCGTCAGGATAGGCCGTCGTCCCGCCATCAGGCGTGATCCATGTGGCCGCGGTAAAGTGCTGACCGTCCGTCTGCTGCAACCTGAAGCCCATCAGCTTGTCACCGCTGTCGAAAGACAACGAGAACCAATCCCAACCCGTCTGGTCGTCAGAAAGCAGTTGCGAGGACCATTCACGATCCAGCCACGCATTTCCCGAAACCGCAACTTCACCCTCGGGCAGCGTCAAGGTGCCGCTGATCGCGAAGAAGGGTTGCGAATAGTAGTGCGATGCCTGCCCGCTGCTGGACTTCACTGAAAACCCGTTGTCTCCGTGAAAGACCAGCGGGCCTTGGGCCGTCAGCGCCATGTCATAGGCAAAGTCGGGGGCAGAGGCAGTCATGCGCATGCTCTGCCAGTCTCCCTCCAGAACCCAGTCGTCGATCCATGCCTGAAATGGATCAGCGTTCACACCCGCCTGACCGATCCCGCCGCGGGCAAGGCGTTCGGTCACAAAATGCCGGTCCGCAGTCGTGACTGCTGCGTGGCCCATCCAAAGTTGCGGCGACGACCAGTCTTCCGCCGTCTCGGGCGCCATTGCGGTGCGAAAGAGGGTCCATTGTAAACCGTAGGGCATGCCTGCGGCATCCGTCAGGTTGGCTGTCAGATACCACCACTCGATCCGGAAATCGGGGTGCGGACCATGGTCGGCGGGGAAATCAAAGACCTTTCCACGCTCCGGCTCGGCGAAACCCTCGCCTGCCATGGTGCCCAAACCGGCAAACCCTTGGGCCTGTGCCGCAAAGGGCAACCAGATCAGCAATAAAAGGGCCCTAACGCTCATTGGAGAATACCTTAAGCAAATCCGCCGGTGGTGTCCTTGCCAGACGGCGGGCGGGCCAGCTTGCCGCAAGGGCGGCAGCCAGTAGCGCAAATAGCCCCAGCCGCGCATAGTCGAACGGAAAGAGGTACATCGGCAACCGCCACCCAAAAGCCGCAACATTCACCACCGCCAAAAGCGCCCATGCCAGCGCAAGACCCAAGGGCAATGCCAAAAGCGCCGTCAGCAGCGCAAGCATCACTGCCCGCAGCAGTTCCAGCCGCCCGATCTCCGCCCGTGTCATCCCCATTGCCCAAGCAGGGGCAAGCTGCGGGACGCGCATGGTCGCAAGGGTGAGAAGGCTCATCAGGATCGCAAACCCTGCGACCGCCAGTGTCAGGACATTGAGCGCAGTCGTGACGGTGAAGGTCCGCTCGAAAATGGCGAGCGATATTGCCTTGATGCCCGCCTGATTGACCGATTGGGTCGCGGGAACGCCTGCCTGATCAAGACCCGCAACGAAATCATCCACGTTTGCGGGGTCCATCCGCAGGCCAAAGCTTTGCGGCGCAACATCGGGAAAGAGGCTGGCAAAGACCGTCTCGCTGATCACCACCTGACCAATCGGGTTGCCATAGTCGCCATAGATGCCGGCAACGGGGAAACTGCGGCCCTGCACGGTGATCGCATCACCGATCCCAAGGTCGGACCTGCGCGCAAGTTGTTCATTGATAACGGCGGTCTGTCCGCGGAAAGTCGTTTCCCATGGGTCAGACGCACTTTGCAGGAAAACCCAGAAGTCACGATAGGTGGCATGGTCGCGTGCGCCGAAAACCTCCGTCGGTTGGCCCGCAACGGTCACATCGGCACTCTGGATCGGCAGAATTGCGTCAACGCGCGGGCTGGCATAGGCGATCAGCGCTGCGGACTGTGCGGCATCCTCGGTCCGCACGTAGAGCTCGGATGCGAGGCGCTGGTCGAGGAAGTCGGTAAAGGTCAGGCGGAAACTCGATACCATCGTCGAAACGCCGACATTGGCGGCCATGGCCAGAAGCAACGCCATCAGCGCCAGCGATAGCCCTGGCAATTGCTGGCGTGTGTCGGCCCAGAACCACGCGGACTTGATGCCTTTGGCATATCGTGAAAGCAGCGCAAGAATGCGGTCCAGCATCAGCGGCAGCGCGAGGGCCGCGCCGATCAACATGGTGGCGAGAAGGGCGAAACCGGCGACCATCCCTTGCGCCGAAACCATCAAGACCGCAGCAATCGCCAGCAAAGCAGCAGCCGCGGCACCTTGCAGCTTGGCCCGCCGCCCTGCAGCCATGGCCAACGCGCGCGGCTGGCCGGCGGCCAGAAGCGGCATACGCGCAAGCTGCAACAGGGCACCACTGGCCGCCAAAGCCGTGCCGCCCAGCGCAATCGCCAGCCCCGACAACCACCACGACGGACGCAGTTGCAGGGTGCCTGCGACATCCGCCCCGTAAAGCCCGCGCAGGGTTGCCGCCACATCCGGCAACAAAAGCGCTGCGATGACATAGCCGAGTGCGACGCCGATCACGCCTGCGACCAGCGCAAACAGCATCAGTTCGACAGCGATCACCACCACCAGCCGGCCCAGCGGCACACCCAGTGCGCGCAGCGTGCGCACCACTGGCCGCCGCTGTTCGAATGCCAGACCAATGGCGCCATTCACGATGAAAATGCCAACGGCAAAGGACAGCAGCCCGAAGGCTGTCAGGTTCAGGTGAAAACTGTCCGTCAGCCGCCCGATATCGCTGCCGCCCTGTGCTGGCTGCCGCGTCAGCTCGGGCGCGATCTCTTCAAGCGACGCTTGACTGACGGGCTGGCGCGGCAGGACGATCAGACTGTCGATCTGGCCTTCCTTTCCCAACAGCCGTTGTGCTGCACCGATGTCGGTGACAGCGGTATTGGGGGCGGCATCCGCGCTGATTGCGAAAGTCAATTCAGGCAACTGAGCAGCGGTTTCGGCGGACCCGACAAAAAGGCCCTCGGGGGCAAGGAACCCTGCGATCTCCTGCCCCTGCGCGGGACCGACAGGACCAAGCCCTGAAGGTGAGGTCAGCGGCTCGACCCCGACAATGCGGACACCGTTGAAACGTCCCTGCACAACCGGACTGACCAGCCAACCGGCACGGCGCAGTGACACGTAGGTCGCCTGATCCATCGGCTGCCCGTCGCGCCGCACCAGCCGGTCATATTGTCCCTCACCCAAAGTCGCCGCGGCGGCATCATAGCTGGCCCGCGCCTCGGCATTGACCGCCTGCACACCGGACCAGAGTGCCGTTGCCAGCGCCAGCCCTGCCAGCAGGGTAAACATCTGCATAGGATTGCGCCGCCAGTGCGACAGGAGCGCAAGAAGCACCGTCCCTGTCATGCCAACCGACCCGCCCGCAAGTGTTCGCGCCGGTCCAACCGCTCTGCCAATGCAAGCGAGTGGGTCACCATCAACAGCCCTGACCCTGTTTCGGACACGAGTTCGAGCATCAGATCCATAACCCGTGCCGCGGTATCCTCGTCCAGATTGCCCGTAGGTTCGTCGGCGAGGACCAGTTTGGGTCTCGGGGCCAATGTCCGGGCAATCGCAACCCGCTGCTGCTGTCCACCCGAGAGTTGTTCGGGGTATTTGTCGCGGTGCGCGGTCAGCCCCAAGCGGTCGGTCAAAGCCGCGGTCCATTCCCTGTCATGCCGATCCGCGAGACGGGCCTGAAAGGCGATATTGTCGGCAACTGTCAGGCTGGGGATCAAGTTGAATTGCTGGAATACAACGCCTACCGTGCCGCGACGCAAGGCGGCAAGTCCGGCATCATCTGCCTGTGCGATGTTTTGGCCATCAAGTAGAATTTCACCCCTGTCAGCCATATCGAGACCTCCGATCAGATGCAAAAGCGTGCTCTTGCCGCTACCGGACTCGCCTGTCAGCGCAAGCGTCTGCCCTGCATCAAGTTGCAGATCAATGCCGCGCAGAACGGCAAATGGGCCGTCAGCGGTCCGGTAGGTCTTATGAACGTCGCGGGCATTAAGCAGCATGGGGTCTTCCTTTGCGCCAAGACCTAACACGGAGGGCGGAAAAGGAAACGGCGCGGGGTCAGCTTGCCGCGATCAACTCGATCCGGTTGCCGACGGGGTCGCTGACAAAGCAGCGTTTGATGTCCGGTAGCGCGGTGTCCCATGTCACGGCGACGTCAGCAGCCGCAAGCCGCGCCGTCAGCCTGTCCAGATCGGCTATCAGGAAGGCGGGGTGGGCCTTCTTTGCCGGGGCAAAATCGGGGTCTACCCCGAAATGCACCTGCACCGCGCCCGCCTGCGCCCAGAAACCACCGCGCCCTTGCAACGGGGCAGGCTTGGGCACCTCGGTCATGCCCAGCAGATCGCAATAGAACTGCCGCAACTGATCCTCGGCCCCCGCAGGATGGGCAAGCTGGATATGGTCGAGGGCGGTGATCATGGGAATGTCCTTTGCTCTGACCGGACTTTGTGCCGCGACAGCGGGCATTGGCAAGCCTTTGCCGTCACGTTTCACTGGCCTCCCTTGTGCAGAGTTGCCACACTCCGCCCAAAGCACATGCATCGGAGACTGCACCATGACTGATATCGTCATCCTTGGCGGCGCACGCACCGCAATCGGCACTTTCGGAGGCTCACTGGCAGGCACCACACCGATTGACCTGGCGACCGTGGCGTCAAAGGCCGCACTTGAGCGCGCGGGCGTCGAGGGAGCGCAGATCGGCCATGTCGCCTTTGGTCATGTGATCAACACTGAACCCAAGGACATGTATCTTTCCCGCGTGGCTGCGATGGGCGCTGGCGTGCCGGACACCACGCCCGCAATGAACGTCAACCGCCTGTGCGGCTCGGGTGTGCAGTCGATTGTCTCGGTTGTGCAGTCGCTGATGCTGGATGATGCCGACTTCGGGCTGGCAGGCGGCGCCGAGAACATGAGCCGCTCGCCCTTTATCATCCCCGACCAGCGCTGGGGCGCCAAGATGGGTGATATCCGCACGCTGGACATGATGCTGGGCGCGCTCAACTGTCCGTTCGGGACAGGGCATATGGGTGTGACGGCAGAGAACGTCGCCGCTGAACATACCGTCTCCCGCGAGGAACAGGACGCCTTTGCCATGCAGAGTCAGGAGCGAGCAGCGGCAGCCATTGCTGCCGGATACTTCGAAAGCCAGATTACGCCTGTGCAGGTGAAACAACGCCGCGAGATGGTCGATTTCACGCGTGACGAACACCCAAAGGCGACCTCGCTCGAGGCTCTTGCCGGTCTGCGCCCCGCCTTCCAGAAGGACGGCAGCGTGACGGCAGGCAACGCCTCGGGCCTGAACGACGGCGCGGCGGCGATTGTCCTTGCCCGCGCCAATGCCGCAGAGGCGGCGGGCCTGACACCGAAGTTCCGGGTTCTCGGCTATGCCCATGCAGGCGTCCGCCCCGAGGTCATGGGGATCGGCCCTGTCCCTGCGGTGGCGAACCTGCTGGTCAAGCTCAAGCTGACGGTCGACGATTTCGACGTAATCGAAAGCAACGAAGCCTTCGCCGCGCAGGCGCTTGCGGTCTCCAAAGAGCTGGGCTTTGACCCTGCCCGCGTGAACCCCAATGGCGGCGCGATTGCCTTGGGCCACCCTGTCGGGGCCACCGGCTCGATTATCACCGTCAAGGCGATGTATGAGCGCGAGCGCATCGGTGGCAAGCGCGCCCTGATCACGATGTGCATCGGTGGTGGTCAGGGGATTGCTCTGGCGATTGAGCGCCTTTGACGCCAAGGGTTGCAGCGGGGCAGTCAGTCGCTATGACATGACCTGCCCCGATGACGACAAAGGACAGTTTCCGTGACCGACCGCCCCACCCTGCGCCATGTCGTGTTCTTCAGCGCCAAGGACAAGGCGGATGTTCCACGGATTTTGGAGGGTCTCCAGCTCCTGTCCGGCATTCCACATGCGGCGTTCTTCGAGGTGCGCGAAAACCGGCAACGGGACGCGCTGTCGTCCGAAGTGGATGTGATCGTCTACGCCGAATTCGATAGCGAAGAGGCACTCGCCGCCTACAAGGCACACCCGCTCTATGAAGCGTCGATCAAGGCCGTTCGCCCTCTGCGCGAGATGCGTGTCGCGGCGGATTTCTAGAAACCGATCACCTTCTGCATTTCGGCGACGGTGGCCACGACGCTCATTGCGGCAAGCGCCGAGCTTTTTGGATTGTCCGGCAGCCCCTGCCCCGCAATGCGGAAGCTGAACTGGCCGAAGTCGCCGACGACGGTGACCTCGTGGATGTTCTCGCTGACTGACGGGTCGGCGATGAGTTCCACTTGGGTTGCATCCATGCCCAGACCCGAGAGGGCCACGGCAGCCGCGACATTTGCATTCTTCGGATAGGCCAGCGCCGCCTCGCGCGCGGTGCCGCGGAAATGGGTGAAGGCTTCGGTCAGGGTCGCAAGGTCGGTCTGCGCCTCGGCAGGCGAGCCGTACCAGCCTTGTGGTGGTTTGCGTCCGGTGTAGGTCACCGAGGCGAGTTGGCCTGCAGCGGCACTTCGCAACGCGTCCAATCCGCCGATCGCGCCGCTTGCCAGATGCAGGCGGGCACCGCCCTGCCGTGCGGCTTGCGCCAGTTCTTGGTCCAGTTCGCGATCGGCCAGCGCGCCAAGTGAGACCGTCAAAACGTCGATGCCCATGGAAAGCGCCTCTGGCCCGTAGGCGGCCAACGCCGCATGCCCGCCGCAATCAATGACGAGGTCGGGGCGGGCGGAAAGATCGGCAAGCCGGGACACTTTGGGCGGGGTTGCGCCGCTGTCCTCTTTGCCTGTGCGGACGATCTGCGCGACCTCGACAACGCCCAGCGCGGCCAGCTTGCCTCGCACGAAGGTGCCGATCGCACCGGAGCCGATGATTGCGACCTGCATCGCCTCAGGTCGGGTAATCACGGACGAAGACCCATTTGTCTCCTTCCGAGAGGTCAGGTTCATAGGCATAGCCGCCGCTGGTGAAGTCCTTGATGCCTTCGGGTTCGGTCACGCGGTTCTCGATGATGAAACGGGCCATGGCACCCCGCGCGCGCTTGGCAAAGAAGCTGACGATACG
>CAZOMZ010000037.1:0-11770 GCA_964581065.1 uncultured Loktanella sp.
TACGCCGCATTCTTCACGATGGACCAGCTTCTACCACCGTTTATGCAACGCAATCCGGTCTGGCCCTCGACCTTTCCCAAGGTTCTGGCGGTGCTGGGCATCATTGTCGGTCTGATCGTTCTCTTCGGGGTCGAAAAGGGTGATGACAAAGAGAACGCCCCAAGTGCCAGCGAAATCAACTACCGCCGCCTGCACGAATATAAGCTGGGGCAAGCGCTGGCACTTTTGGGTCTGATGGTGCTTTACGCCCTGATGTTGCGCCCGGCGGGTTTCCTGTTCTCGACAACATTCTTTCTGGTCGCAGGCAGCGCCGTTCTGGGCGAACGCAAGTTCCACATCATGATCCCTGTCTCTGCCGGTGCGACTGTCTTTGTCTGGTATCTGGTGCAAGAGGTGCTCGGCATCTTCCTGCGCCCCTGGCCATTCTTCATGGGGAATTGAGCAATGCTTGAAGGAATCCTGATCGGCCTTGAGGCCGCATTCTCAATCCAGAACATCCTCATGGTGGTTGCGGGCTGTCTGATCGGCACATTCATCGGCATGTTGCCGGGTCTCGGGCCGATGTCGATTATCGCGATCATGATCCCTGTCGCGATCACGCTGGGTGATCCGGCTGCAGCACTGATCCTGCTCGCCGGTGTCTATTACGGTGCGATCTTCGGGGGCTCGACCTCGTCCATCCTGCTCAACGCGCCGGGCGTGGCGGGGACGGTCGCGACCAGTTTTGATGGCTACCCGATGGCCCGCAAAGGGCAGGCAGGCAAGGCGCTGACCATTGCAGCCGTTGCCAGCTTCGCAGGCGGCACAATCGGCGCGATCCTCCTGATGATCTTCGCGCCAGCCCTGTCATCTGTCGCGCTGCTGTTCCACTCTGCTGAATATTTCGCCCTGATGGTCGTCGGCCTGTCCGCCATTGCCGCCTTTGCCGGCACCGGACAGGTGGCCAAAGCGCTGATGATGACGATCCTTGGTCTGATCCTTGCCACGGTAGGCGAAGGCGCGCTTTTCAACATGCCGCGCTTCACGATGGGGCTGTTGGACCTGCAATCAGGCATCAGCTTTATCACGTTGGCGATGGCGATGTTTGCTCTACCGGAGGCCATGTTCCTTGTGCTGAACCCTGCGCGCGGCGCCAGTAATGACGACGGCTCTGCGAGTAAGATCACCAACCTGCGCTTCACCCGCGAAGAGGGCAAGGCGATGATCCCTGTCATCGGTCGCCAATCGGTGCAGGGCTTTTTCATCGGCGTCCTGCCCGGTGCGGGGGCAACGATTGCCTCGTTCCTCGGCTACGCGGTTGAACGCAATATCGCGAAGGGCGACGAGCAGGCGGAATTCGGCAAGGGCTCGGTCAAGGGGCTGGCCGCGCCTGAAACAGCAAACAACGCAGCTTGCACAGGGTCCTTCGTGCCCCTGCTGACACTGGGCATCCCTGGGTCGGGCACCACCGCCATCCTGCTGGGCGCGCTGATTGCGCTGAACGTGACCCCCGGCCCGCGCCTGATGACGGACACGCCAGAGATCTTCTGGGCAGTCATCATCTCGATGTTCATCGGCAATCTGGTGCTGCTGGTCCTGAATCTGCCGCTGATCCCCTATATCGCCAAGATCCTTGCGATCCCGCGCAACTACCTGATCCCGTTCATCCTCTTCTTTACGCTGATGGGCGCCTACATCGGGCAGAACAACGCGACCGAGCTTTTGATCCTTGTCGGCTTGGGTGTCATGGCGACAATCCTGCGGTTTGCGGACTATCCGCTGGCACCGCTGCTGATCGGGTTCATTCTTGGCACGATGCTGGAGGATAACTTTGCCCGCTCCATGCAGCTATACCGCGGACTGGACTTTATCATCGAACGGCCGATGACCTTGGGTCTGCTGGTCATTGCGATCCTGCTGGTCCTTTTGCCCAGCTATCGTGCACGTCGCGCCCGCGCCCGTGCCCAAGGGGTGGCCGATGGCGACTAAAGCAAGCAGCGCACCCCTTGCAGGGGTGCGCGTGCTTGATCTGACCAATGTGCTGGCAGGCCCCTTTGCCTGCCACCAACTCGCCCACCTTGGCGCTGAAGTTATCAAGGTCGAGGCGGTCGGGCGTGGTGATCTGGCCAGAAGCCTCGGTGCCGATCCTGCATTTTCAGCCAAAGGCATGGGTATCAGTTTTCTTGCCCAGAACGCTGGCAAACAGTCGATCACACTGAACCTGAAAGCCAACATGGGCAAAGATGTCCTGCGCCGTCTGGTGCGTAGCGCCGATGTTCTGGTCGAAAACTTCCGTCCCGGCGTGATGGACAGGTTGGGCCTCGGGCCTGACACGCTGCGCGCCACAAACCCCCGCCTGATCTATTGCGCCATCTCCGGTTTTGGGCAGGACGGCCCTTGGGCGAAACGCCCCGCCTATGACCAGATCATCCAAGGGGCTTCCGGTGTGATGGCGGCGACGGGTGATGATGCATCCGGTCCGCTGCGCGTGGGTTACCCGATTGCCGATACAGTCGGAGGGCTGACTGCGGCAATGGCGATCACCGCAGCACTGAACGCGAAAGACCGTGGCTGTTTCATCGATGTCTCGATGCTCGACTCGGTTCTGGCGACCATGGGCTGGGTGGTGTCCAACTATCTGGTCGGCGGTGTGACCCCGCAGCGGAACGGCAACGAAAACCCGACCTCGGCCCCATCTGGCGCATTCCAATGCGCCGACGGGCTGGTCAACATTGCCGCCAACAAAGACGAGCAATGGGTCCTGCTGGCCAAGCACCTTGACCGCGCCGACCTGATCGAGAACCCGCTCTACCTCACCCGTGAAAACCGCAAGGCGAACCGTTTGCGTCTGAAGGCCGAGCTGGAAACGGCGCTGACAACCCGCCCCGCCCGCGAATGGGCGCGCGAGCTCAACGCGAAGGGTGTTCCGGCCGGTGCGGTGCTGGATGTAACAGAGGTGCTGGCGCATCCGCAGATCACTGACCGCGGATTTCTGGCGCAGTTCGCAAACGTGCCCGGGCTGGAGCAGGACGTCACCCTCGCCCGGATCGGTGCGATGATCGACGGAACGCGGCCTGCCGTCGCAACACCTCCACCGGTTTTGGGACAGGACACGGATGCGATCCTCGCTTCACTCGGATACACTGAGGACGAAATCGACATGATGCGCAGGGAGGCTGCCATATGAGCGACCGCAACGACGTCTCGGACTGGTGGCGCACGCAAATCATCGACATGGAGCCCGGGCGCATCGCGATCCGTGGCACTCCGATTGAAGACCTGATCGGCAACCGCACCTTCCCCGAAATGATCTGGTTGATGGTCATGGGCACGCCGCTGGGACCACAACAAGCCAAGTTGTTTGAAGCCGCGTTGGTCGCCGCAGTTGATCACGGCCCGCAGGCCCCTTCCATTGCCGCCGCGCGCATGGCGGCCACGTGTGGCATCGGCTTGCAAAGCGCCATGGCAACCGGACTGAACATGCTGGGAGACGTCCACGGTGGAGCGGGCGAGCAGGCGATCGCCCTTTTCCAACAGCTTGAAAAGGAGGGACCGGAAGGCCTGCCCCGCGGTCTGGACCAATGGCGCAAGGACCAGGGCCCCTATTTGCCAGGTTTCGGGCACCGGTTTCACAAGCCTATCGATCCACGCGCACCGCGCCTGCTGAGCCTTGTTGACGAAGCAGCCGAGGCAGGCGCCGTCTCTGGCGCATATGCGGCGATTGGGCGACTGATCGAAAAAACACTTGCCGAAGAACGCGGCAAACCAGTGCCGATGAATATCGACGGCGCCACAGCCGTTATCTATGCAGAGCTGGGATGCCCGGGACCGGTAGCGCGGGGCTTCTTTGGGTTGTCGCGGAGTGTCGGAATTCTGGCCCATGCATGGGAGCAGACCCAGCAAGGCGGGCGCAACAAAGGGCCCACCCCGCCACACTACCGCTGGACCTATGACCGCTAGAGGGTCTGATCTTTCGCAATAGGTTGCAGGGTTGCCTGAATGACCGCGCACTTCCGGGACTAGACTCATCGGAACGAATGAGGTGCCCCGCGCGTTTGCATTGGGTAATCAGAAATCGCAGGGGCATCACCATGTCGCAACAAGACACCAAGCACGAATCCGCCGTCGAAGAGCAGGAGAAGCTTTCGTCCCGCGAAATCTTCGAAGTCATCCGTCGTGAAGGCGAGGAGGAATTGAACCGTCCAAACGGGTCATTGTTCTGGTCAGGCATTGCCGCCGGCATCATGATCTCGCTTTCGGTGCTGGGCGAAGCGATATTCCGCACCCACCTGCCAGACAGCAGCTGGCGGTATCTGGTCGAGAACCTCGGCTACAGCCTTGGTTTCTTGGTCGTCATCCTCGGGCGGATGCAGCTTTTCACCGAAAACACGATCACGACGGTTCTGCCGGTGATGCAAGACCCATGCGGGGCGATGTTCCGGCGGGTCGCAACGCTCTGGTTCATTGTGCTCTTTGCCAATGTGATCGGGGCCTTTGTCGTTGCGACTGCCTTTGCCTACACCAGCGTCATCCCTGCCGAACTCCTGCCGGCCATCACATCACTGTCGGAACACGCGACCGGTTTCACGGCCAGCGAGGCGTTCCAACGTGCAATTCCGGCTGGTATCCTTGTCGCCGCGATTGTCTGGATGCTGCCCGACTCCGAGAATTTCGGCTTCTTTGTCATTCTGACATTCACCTGGCTGATCGCCGCAGGTGATTTCACGCACATCGTTGCTGGCAGTGTCGAGATGGCATTTCTGATGGTGCAAGGCATGCTGCCATTTGACCGTGCAATGCTGGATTTCTTCCTGCCGGTCCTGTTGGGCAACATACTGGGCGGCACCGCGATCTTTGCGCTGCTGGCCTTCGGGCAGGTGCGACGCGAGCTCAATGGCGAAAGCGCAAACGGCAAAGGGAACTAAACCTGCCGCCATACGTTGTCTTGATAATCGTATAGCGAAAGGAGACTTCTATCATGGAATATGCAGGTCTTGGCGGTTTGATTGTTCTGGCCCTGAACATCTGGGCGATCATCTCGATCCTTGGGTCAGGCACGACAACAGGAACAAAGGTTCTCTGGACACTTCTGGTTCTTGTACTGCCAGTCATCGGTTTCATTATCTGGCTGCTTGCAGGTCCACGCGGACAGGCTGCCAAAGTCTAGAAATTCAAAAGCGGCGCATCGGGATGCGCCGCTTTTTTCTTTGGTATGAACCGACACGAAAAAGGGGCTCTGCAAACAGAGCCCCTTTTCATTTCTCACAGGCTGTTTAGCCGTCCGTCAACAGACTCGCCGGGCTTTCGGCCGTCGGATTGCCGGGCTGATAGGCCGTCCAGACCATCAGGCCCCCGAACAGCAGCGCGGCGAAGACAACGACCAGCGCGATCCCCACCAGCGGTCCACGATGACGGCGTGCCTGGGTTTCGATGTTTGTATGAGATGATGACATGTGAGGCCTCCTTATGTTGCCACTTGGGAAGACAACGTGTCAGACCGGCATTCGTTCCCAACAAGCACGACCGCGAGGCGGGATCAGTAATCTTGTGTGGCCGCCTCAAAGTCGCGAATGCGGAATTCAAGCCTGACGACATAGCAATCATCTTGCGTCGATACAGCAATTGTTCCTCCGATCTGCTGTGCGAAGGCCGACATCAACTTCGCACCCATTCCGGTGCTTTCACTTTCGGATTGCTCGGCGATCGTATTGGCGATGGTGAGCACGCAATCATCAGCATCCTGCACAAGCGTCACCGTCAAACGTGCCTCGGACGTTTCCGGATTGCCCATATACTTGATCGCATTCGTCGTGGCCTCGGCAACGAAGAGTGACAGCGGGACAGCCTGATCGGGGTAGAGTTTGACCGCTGCGATCTGCGATGAAACGCCGATCTGGCCCTGTGCGGTATCAACCATTTCAAGCGAGCGTTCGATGATTTCTTCCAGCAGGGCGCCTGCATTGACACGACCGGAGTCCTGCGTCTGGTAAAGGTCGCGGTGGATTGTTGCGAGGCTGAGAACGCGTTCCTGAATGCTTTGTAACGCCAGCTTGGTCTCAAGCGCATTGGCGCTGCGGATTTTCATATTCATGATCGACGAGATCAGTTGCAGGTTATTCTTGACGCGGTGGTGTATTTCTTTCACCAACACCGCTTTTTCGCGGACCGCGTCCTCAAGCTGTGCCTCATCACGCATGATCTCGCGTCCCATGCGCGCAAAGTTCCCTTCCAGCTTTTCGATCTCAACGGGCACTAGCGAGGATGCCAATTCAGCAGGCGCGATTTCGCGGGTATCCGAGAAACGGTCCATGTTCTGCCGGATCCTGCGCAAATGGCGCAGGACAAGCGTGTTCATGGCCAGCATCGCCACGACCACCCCCGCAATCCACATCAGCACAGGAAAGGCCATCGCCGCCAACCGGTTCCCGAACTGCTGCGACAGGCCCGCATCTGCGTCCCAAACAGCCATGACAGCGGCTGCGGTTCCTTCGATCGTGACAACGCTATAGCGCCGCTCGATTCCGTCGGCATTGGTCTCTCGAAACGTGATCGGGAAATCCACCGGCACCGCCGCAAGAGACAAACCTTGTGGGAGTTCGACTAAAGCAGCATCCCGATCCGACCTCGCTGTAAGGATTGACCCTTCGTCGTTAAAGGTGACCAGCTCGACCAGCCCGAGGTTGACCATCTGGTCGCTTGTTTCAGGGATCTGGCGATGGGGTACAGCGACAACCACATAACCGGCAAGATCGCCCGAGACGACAAAAGGGTCGGTGACGACAAAGGTCGGATTGCCGGCAACAATCTGAGCATCGTCAACCGTGATTGTCGGATCAAGTGTGCGGGTAATCTCTGAATGCGCCCGTGTTTCCGAAAAATCCCGCTGTTCGCCTGACGAAACGCAGGCCGCGTTGCCGTCAAGGCCGACAATTCCGACAAAGCTCACATCGTCGTTTTCGGCGACAAACCGAGACAGCACATCACCGCAGTCGTCCTGATCCTCGGCCAGTTCCGGCGCAATCGAAGACAGGAAACGCGAAGCACCAACGGCCCGTTCGATCAACACCTGCTCTGCGCGGGCCGCGCGTTCTGTCAGACCAAGGATGGCGGTGTCGACGCTCTTTTCTGCCCCGACTGCAACGCTGTTGGTCTGGAACATGGCGATTGCCCCAAGCGGGAACAATGCAAGGGTCAGCAGCGCAACAAGCTGGATGTTGAGGCTGCGATACCAACCGCCCTTCGTCATGCAGGGATATTCGGGCTGCTGATGACCGCATTTGTCGCGGCATCGGTCAATTCAAGGACTGCATCGTCTTCGAGTTGCAGCAGTTCGGTCAACCGGCGGCGCGCACGGTTCACACGGCTCTTCATGGTTCCCGTTGCGACCCCGCACATTTCCGCCGCCTCGTCGTAAGAAAACCCCGATGCGCCCACAAGGATCAACGCCTCGCGATGCTCATCGGCGAGTTCCGCAAATGCTGACTTGAAGTCCATCATCTGAAGGCGACCGTCGTGGTCGGGCTTGACGGACAGCGTATCGGAATAGGCATTGTCTATGTCGGCAACCTCGCGGTTCAGCTTGCGGCGCGACGAATAATAGGTGTTGCGCAGGATGGTGAACAGCCAGGCCCGCATATTCGTGCCCGGTTTGAATTTGTCCATGTTCGACCATGCTTTCAGGACAGCATCCTGCATCATGTCGTCGGCTGTCGCGCGGTTGCGCGTCAGGCTGAGCGCAAATGCGCGCAATGCTGGCAAATGTGTCAGCAGTTCGTCTTTGGGATCAATCTGGCTCATGATTTGGGCTTTAGCTCCTCATCCTGAGCCCGCAGAACTGCAAGCAAATCAATGATTTCATCCGGCATGCTGTCCTGTTCGAGATCTGAAAAGACCTTCTTGAGGTTGTCATCGATATATCGATCGATCCGGTCCTGCTTTTCCTTGCTGCGACTTGCCATTTTCGCGCTGTGCCTCACCTAAAAAGTAACGTTACCCGGGAACCAACGCGCGATCTCTGCGTTCGGTTCCCAGAAAACTCAAAAAAGGTACATAAAATGCAAGATAGTGCGGCCGGAGCAAGTTTCTCGGATCTTATTGCAGCTGAACTTCCCTACCTGCGTCGCTATGCGCGTGCGCTGACGGGGTCACAATCTCGCGGAGACAAATACACCGTCGCCACGCTTGAGGCGATGATCAAGGACAGAAGCGATTTCGAGAACGACCATCCCACCAAGGTCAATCTCTTCAAATGCTTCCATGCCATCTGGTCGACGTCCGGACAGCTTTTCACTGATCCCGACGATCCGCTGCGGGGACGCGCCCACGGGCTGTTGTCAAAACTGACCGCGAATTCACGAGAAGCGCTTTTGCTGCGCACCATCGAGGAATTCACCATCTCGCAGGTCGCCGTCATCATGCAGACAGACGCCGATGACGTCCGGCGGCTGATCGGTGCCGCCAACGCGGAACTGTCCCAAAGCGTGCAGGGTCGTGTCATGATCATCGAGGACGAACCGATCATCGCCGCCGACCTGACCGACATTGTCACATCGCAGGGACATGAAGTGACCGGCGTCGCCCGCACCCGCAGCGAGGCGGTCGCCCTGGGAAAACAACAAGCCCCTGATCTGATCCTGGCCGACATCCAGTTGGCCGATAATTCGTCGGGGATTGATGCGGTGAACGACCTCCTGGAAACGCTTGATGTGCCGGTGATCTTTATCACCGCCTTCCCTGAACGGCTTTTGACCGGAGAACGCCCAGAGCCGGCGTTCCTGATCTCCAAGCCATTTCAGGAGGCACAGGTGCAGTCGGCTGTCAGCCAAGCAATGTTCTTTGCATCGACCGCAACACTCAAGAACTAAGTCCAACAACAACAAAGGCCCGGGCATTGCTGCCCGGACCTTTGCCCAAGTGACGCCGCGCAGCGATCACGCGCGGCGCACTCCTCCCTATTTCGCAACCAGTGCTTTCAACATCCACGCGGCCTGCTCGTGAAAGGCAGAACGGGCTGTTGCGAGGTCTTCGGTGACGGGGTCGTTCTGGTCACCCGCGACCTTGATCAATGCGTGAAGCCTGTGTGCGATACGTTCGTGGTCGCTGGCCAGCATCTCGCACATTTCGCCTGCCGAGGGCGCGGCTGCGCTGTCATCAATCGCCGACCGGTCCTGAATTTCGGACATTGTCATCGGGGCGAGCTGGCCGACGGCACGGATACGCTCGGCCAGATCATCGGCGGCAGCAAACATATCCTCGTACTGCTCTTCGGTGAGGTTGTGGATCGAATAGAACAGCGGACCTTCGACGTTCCAGTGATAGGCATGCGTCTTGAAGGTCAGCATGTAGGTGTCCGCAAGTACGTTCGCCAAACCTTCGGCGATGGTTTTTGGTTCACGGACGCCCGAGGCGATGGATTGGGGTTCTGCAACGACATTCAGAGAATGTGTCATAGTATAGCTCCTTTCGTTTTGGTCAGATCAACTCCGGATCGCACGCATCAACAGCGTTGCGACAAAGAGGATCAGGAAGATGAAGAAGAGGATTTGCGCGATGCCGGCTGACGCCGATGCGATACCGCCAAATCCGAAGACGGCGGCGACGATGGCAACCAGCAGAAATACGAGCGCATAATACAGCATTGTCTTACTCCTTATTCTCTGTCGGCTGCAGCCTTGCCACAGCCTTTCTCACCGAACCAACGGGCGAAACGGGAAAGAGTTCCAAGACTCTTTGATCGGTGCCAGATCGTGATGCTATTCATCCGGCCCGATGGTTTCAGGCGGGGTTTCGCTATAAGTCACAACGATTTTGCCTTCTGCGGACAGGTGCGATTCCAGCTGCGATGGGGGCAGCCGGATTTCTTTACCAGCGTCATTGCGCAGGATAATCTCACCCACCGCAGCCAGATCTTCATCAAGCTCGAAGTCGTGGATTGCGCCGATATGGGCCAGATGCGCCCAGACAGGCGTGCCGCGAAGATGCAAAAACCAGATCGCCTTTCCACGACTGTCCGGCAACTCGGGCCGGTCAGTATTGCTGCGGTTGTTGAATAATGCTGCCAGCAAACTGGGGGACACCGCATTACCGAAAGGTCCGATCAGCACCGATGGCAGGTCTGCCGGATTGACCGCGACGTCGGTCCGCGCCAGCGACGCCTCAACCCGGGCGAGGATATCATCCGGATGCGCCGAAGTTTTCAACACGCCGTCATCCTCAAAGACCATCGTCGGACTGAACAGCAATGGCGCGCGACCGGCCTGCGTTTCGACCGCAACAAGGAGAAATGCCAGATGGCTCAGATCAGCTGCCAGCACCACATCGGTGATATGACCGGTGATGTCGTCTGTTTGCGCGTGCGCGATGGGGCGATCAATGAGTGATGTTACTGAAACCATTGCGGGACTCCCTTTCTGAGACTGAAACAGGCCGACCTTTGGCAAGGACGGCCTGCTGCGTATTTCTCTTCCGACCAGCGCTGCGCGCGCCTGGGGCTGCTTGTCAGAGATTGTTGACAATGCGGTCGAATTCCTTGTCCACGTCGGACTTGGCCTTGCCATATTTCTCGCTGATCAGGCCGACAAGCTGGTCACGTTCGCCTTTGGCCTGTTCGATCTCGTCGTCGGTCAGTTCGCCGTATTTGCTCCGCAACTCGCCTTTGACTTGCGACCAGTTGCCTTTGATTTCTTCCCAATTCATCGGTTCATCCTTTCGTTCGTTGTTCAGCAAACCAACCCGCACGGCTGCAATTGGTTCCGAGAATCATTGTTTGCTTGCCAAGCGCCCGTAGAATGGCTTGGCAGACGCGGCGGAAAGGAGAATGCCCCACTGATTGTTCTGACCGAGGCAGACCGCAGGTCGATTGGACAGGCATAGCTGCTCGGAACCAAGCAGTCTGACACAGTGTCAGTGGCCAAGAACGGCGGGGTTGCTTGTCGCCTTGCAATCATCTGGCGGGAATGCAACTTCTTGTATAAGCCAATCCAAAGCGCTTTAAATCGTCAATCCGGAGAGCATATCGCATGCCAAACCTTCCGCCTCACATGTCTCAGGCTGATGTTGACGCCCTCTTGGCAGCCCGTCACGAGGCACCGTTTGACGTCTTGGGCGTGCACAAGGTCGGACGGTCTGCGTGGTGCGTTGCCTTGGTTCCCGACGCCGAGACTGTTACCGCTACCGTCGGCCGTAAGACGATTACACTTGATCGCATTGAAGGTCCGCTGTTCGCCGCCAAGGTTCCGGTGTCGAAATTTGCTCACCGGCTATCGGCAACTTATGCCGATGGCGCCGACATTTCTTTCGATGACCCCTACCGCTTTGGCCCCGTCCTGTCCGATCTTGACCAGTATCTGATCGGCGAAGGTACGCACCGCCAGTTGTGGAAGGCGCTTGGCGCGCATGTGACGACGCATGAAGACGTGGCCGGCACGCATTTCGCCGTCTGGGCGCCGAATGCCGCGCGGGTTTCTGTTGTCGGTGATTTCAACATGTGGGACGGCCGTCGCCATCCGATGCGGCGCGTCGGCGTGACCGGTGTCTGGGAGATCTTTCTGCCCGCCATTGGCGAAGGCGCGCTTTACAAGTTCGAGATCGCGCCACAAGAGGGGGCGCCCTTTCTCAAGGCCGATCCGATGGGGTTCGGCGCACAGCATCCGCCCGAGACCTCATCAGTGGTGCGCGATATCTCCGGCTACGGGTGGGATGACGCGGCATGGATGTCCAGCCGCAAGGCCGCCCAGCAGCGCGACAAACCGATTTCGGTCTATGAGGTGCATCTGGGCTCGTGGCGGCGCGC
>CAZOMZ010000038.1:0-11615 GCA_964581065.1 uncultured Loktanella sp.
AATTCCTCGACGCCATCACCCCCGGCATGGACGCCGAGATCGCACGTCAGTTCCAGAAGATGCTGACAAAGCAAGGGCTTAAGTTCACTCTCGGCGCTGCGGTCCAAGGCGTGACAGTCAAAGGCGGTAAGGCCACAGTCACATACAAACTGCGCAAGGATGACAGCGAACATACAGTGACCGCCGACACGGTTCTGGTTGCCACCGGTCGCAAGCCCTACACCGAAGGGCTGGGTCTCGACGCGCTCGGCATCGAAATGACAGAGCGTGGCCAGATCAAGACGGACGGCCGCTATGCAACCAACGTGAAGGGCATCTACGCCATCGGTGATACGATCGAAGGCCCGATGCTCGCCCATAAAGCCGAGGACGAAGGCATGGCCGTTGCCGAAGGCATTGCCGGCCAGCACCCGCATGTAAACTACGGTGTCATCCCCGGCGTGATCTATACGCACCCCGAGGTGGCCAACGTCGGCGAGACCGAAGAAAGCCTCAAGAAAGCGGGCCGCAAATACAAGGTCGGCAAGTTTCCCTTCATGGGCAATGCGCGGGCCAAGGCGAATTTCGCAGGCGACGGATTTGTGAAAATTCTGGTGGATGCGGAAACCGACCGCGTGCTGGGCTGCCATATCATCGGCCCTATGGCCGGCGACCTGATCCACGAGGTCTGCGTCGCGATGGAATTCGGTGCCGCAGCCGAGGACATCGCCCGCACCTGCCACGCGCACCCCACCTATTCGGAGGCCGTACGCGAAGCGGCACTTGCCTGTGGCGACGGGGCCATTCACGCTTAGAACTCACAAGGTTTGCAGCAGAAACCCTGCTGCAAACTGTTGAGTTGTCGGAATATCTGGTCAAATCCCGCGCAAAATGTAAACTCAGCATGAACGCCTTTGGGGTGTCATCATGCTGTGCCGTATCAATTTGACAGATGACCGACGGCCGCACCGGATATGAGAACGACCATGACGCGATTTTCCATCGTATTCTTGTTGGGCATGATTTTCTCTGCGCCCGCACATGCCTTCGGCAACGGCACTGGCCTGTTTGAGGATCTCGAATTCGTCACCAGCACAAATGCCGCTGTCTCCGGCAACGCCGAACTGGCGCTTTGCCATACAACAGATGATATCCGGCTGTTGGGCTACACGTTGCTCAGCAACATCACAGGCTATGCCCTTGCCACCGAGAACTGCGACGGCGAAGTCACCCGCCGTCTGAACACCAATGACATCCGTGCCGCAAAGACGACGGGGCTGATCCCTGACACCGTGCCCTTGGTCGCCAAGAACGATGTGCGTCGTAATCTGACGAACTACGGCCTCTGGATTGCCATCATTCTGGGGCTGGTCGCAGTCATCATCAGGCGCGTCAAAGCGCTGTTGGGGTACGACCTGCGAGGCCCGATTCGGCGCATGACAACCCAGAGGATCATCAGCGCCATGTGTCATGTCGGCCAGTGCGACGGCATCATTGACAGCCGCGAGATCGCACTGATCCGCAAAACCGCACAGCGCCTGACCCGCCGTTCAATCCGCTCTGCCGACATCGTCAAATCCGCCGACAAGACCAAGGACAAGCTGACCGAAGCGGACTTCATCGCTTTCGGCCGCGGCCTGCGTGATGGCGAAAAGGATCTGATGATGCGCGGCGTCTTCTATGTGGCGCTGGCTAGCGGCAGGCTCTACCCCGCTGAATACGACTTTCTGACGGGTCTGGCCCATGGCATCGGCATGCCCGGCGAGGATTTCCGGCGCGTCATGAACATCGCGCTCGGTGATCTGGATCTCTACCCGCCGGCTAGCCCTTAAGCATCCGCAGACCCTGAGTCGCATCGGTGCGGACCGCAAGGCGCAGTCCCGGTTCGTCACCGGCCTTGAGCGCAGCAAGGATCAACTTGTGATGATATGGCGGTTCGGTGCGCCGCAAACGGCCATAGAGCGCGCGCATGGTCGGCCCCAGTTGCAGCCAGACGGTCTCGGTCATGGCCAGCATCGCCGGGGCCTGCGCACGCAGATAAAGGGTGCGGTGGAATTCGAGGTTCATACGGATATATGCCGTCGCATCCTGCCGCGCGATGGCTTGACTGACGCTCTGGTTGATCGCATCCAACCGGTCGATCAAGGCAAAATGGGCCCTTGGCAGCGCGCGTGATGCAAGTTCCGGCTCCAGCAGCGCACGCAGGGTTGCAAGCTCCTCGATCCGTTCATTCGACAGTTCGGGCGTCGAAACGCGGCCCGAGGACGACAGGAACAGTGCACCTTCCGCGACCAGACGCCGGACGGCCTCGCGGGCGGGGGTCATCGAAACATCATAGGTCTTGCCGATCCCGCGCAGCGTCAGGGCTTCTCCGGGGGCAATCTCGCCATGCATGATCCGCGTGCGCAGAGCGCGGTAGACGCGCTCATGCGCGGCGGCTGTGCTATCCTGAACGCGGGGCTGTATCATCAGATACAGTTGTGATCACAATCCGCGCGCCGGTCAATCATCGAAGGTGTATCTGTGCAGGCGGTCGCCGTTTTCGCGCAGCCAACGGCGATGCCGCGCATAGTCCGGACATAGTGACCCCACGACGCTCCAGAAGGCATCGCTATGATTCATTTCCTGCAGATGGGCGACCTCATGGGCGGCTACATAATCAAGCACCTCTGGCGGGGCCATGATCAGACGCCAGGAATACATCAACCCGCCGTCAGCCGTGCAGGACCCCCAACGCGAACGGGTGTCGCGCAGGGTGATCGCTCGATAAGACCGCCCGAGCTGGGTCGCGTAGCGGTCGGATGCCGCGACCAGTGCAGTGCGTGCTTCGTTCCGCAAAAACGCGCGCAGCTGCGGACCAGCGGGGCGTCCTTCTACCACCTGCAGGACACCAGCATCAAACGCCACGCCCCGACGTTTTCGCGCGACGACGGGCACGTCATGTCCGGCAAAAAGGACCTGCCCACCAACGCGGGCGGACTGGCGGGTTGCGATGCCGCCCAACTGGGTTCGCAGCCAGCCTTCCTTGCTTTCCAGAAAAGCGATTCCCTCGCGTTCGGGGGTCAATGCAGGCAAGGTCAGGCTGACACGGCCATCCAACCGCGAAACACGCAGCGAAAGTCGCCGCGCGCGGGCCGAACGGCGCAGGACCACAGCAATCGGGGGGTTGCCAGCAAGCGTATGACGGCCCATATCCATCTTCTCATGAACAACGGTGCCAAAGGCTTTGACACGCCTTTCTGCTTATGGCAGTTGGCACCGATCACCCGCAAGGGACGACCGAAATTTTGAAGGGATAGCCTATGCCTAAGGAAGAGTGGGGCACAAAGCGTCTTTGCCCTGAGACCGGCAAGCGCTTTTACGACCTGAACGCCAACCCGATCATCAGCCCCTACACAGGGAACGAGGTCGCCGTCGATACATCCAAAACACGCACAATGGTTGCGGATGCAGAAGACGCGCAGACCACTAAGATGAAAGAGGCGTCCACCGACGAGGACGATCTGGTACTCGACGATGACGACGACAGCGATGACGTAGATCTGGGCGATGATGTGCTTGACGATGATGACGATGACGACACAGTATCGCTCGACGAATTGGCCGATGTCGCATCAGACGACGGCGACGACTAAATACGATTGCCGGGCGCGATTTTCACTTGATCTTGCCCGGTACGCTGCATAGACAGCGCCCAGCAGCAAAGCTGCGACGGATGGGGCCTTAGCTCAGTTGGGAGAGCGCTTGCATGGCATGCAAGAGGTCAGGGGTTCGACTCCCCTAGGCTCCACCAAAATCCTCGCATTCAGTATTCCTCGCCAAGTTTCCGTCTGTGAACGCGATTGATTATCGCGTGGTAAACCCTGGCCAAAAGGACAGGCTCTCATTCCAAACAATTAACACTATGTTAATGACCGATTCATTGACTGTGTATGTTTTTGGAGAGTCATTATGCCGGTTTATTCAGATATCCGTTTTTACAATGTTGATCCGAACGACTTGTTTTCGACTGTTGTGGGTGTCAGCAATACCTATACCGGACCTGCCGATGCGACCGGCGTTGCAACGATTACGGACAACCAGACCGGCACAAACGGAAATACAACGCTTGAGGATGACAGCGCAGGAAACCCGGAGACTGCGACCGCAACAGTAACGGTTGGTGGCAATACCTCGGCTGCCGGCACAAACGTCGATGCCGAGGTTGTGTGGACCCTGCGTGACACCATCACCGGTCAGGAATTTCAGGTTGTTCGATTCGACGTCGAAGGCGGCGCAGCAGCAGGCGACTACCTTCTCTCCGAAGTGCCTCTGATTGTCGGTCGGGTCTATGAAACCATCGCCTATGACTCATTGCCCTCGACAGCGTCGGGCGACCCTGTGTTTACCTATGAGGACTTCTTCGACAATCAGGCCGTCGACGGCACCGCGAACGACGACACGATTGACCTGAACTATGTCGATCCAGAAGGCCAGCAGATCGACAATGGTGACGGGACTGGCGTCGGCGGTCAGGACGATACGGTCTTTGCGGGCGCTGGCAACGACACCGTCGAAGCGGGCGCAGGGAATGACATCGTCTATGGCGAGGGGGGCGACGATTCCCTCTTCGGGCAAGCCGGCGACGACATCCTGTTCGGCGACACGACCGATCAGCAGCCCACGACAGAGTTTCTGGATTGGACAGATCAGGGGGGCGCTGGCACCAATGTGGAAGGCGGTTTCACCCAGAACACGGGAACAATGAATGTCTCCGTGTCGTGGGAGGACGACGGCAATGCCGATCCTGACGGCGCATTGATCTCAACCGGGACACAGTTCACCACAGCGACCGATCCCTTCGACAGCAACTCCGCACTGCTTCTGCAAGGCGCATCGGGACAGCCCGCCGGTCCCTCTGCGGTGTCGACTACCACCATCAGCTTTGCCGCGGTGGACGATACCGTCACATCCGACGAGGTTCAGAACGTCCGTTTCCGGATCAACGACATCGACTCGGATGGATGGATCGACACGGTCACCGTCACAGCACGGGATGCGGACAACAACCTTGTCACCGTGGATATCACACCATTCGGGGATGACACTGTTTCGGGAAATACGGTGACTGCCGGTGGAACAGCTGACACGACAGCGCAGTCTGCCGGCTCTGTCCTGTTCCAGATTGCCGGACCGGTGTCCGAAATCACGATTCAATACGGGAATGATGCAACTGCCTTTCAGATCATCACCGTTTCCGACATCCATTTTGAAACCATTCCTGCCGTGCCCGCAGGCGGCGATGACATTCTGGACGGCGGGCTTGGTGCCGACACCATGTTCGGCGAGGGCGGCGACGATACGCTGATCGTGTCCAACGCTGATACGGCCGATGGCGGCAGTGGCGACGACTTTTTCCAGGTCACCGATCTGGGCGAGGCGAATAACGATATCAACATCGTCGGTGGTGAAGGCGGTGAAACATCCGGCGACACATTGAACCTCGGCGGTCTGATTTCGCAGGAAGAGTACAACACACAGCTTGCCGATATCCTCGCCACCAGCCCTGCGGATAACGCCGGAGGGTTCAGCGGGACCTTCACGCTGACGGACGGCACGACCGTTAACTTTTCGGAAATCGAGAACTTCGAGATCTGCTATGCCACCGGAACCATGATCGAGACCCCCGATGGCCCCCGTGCCGTCGAGACCCTTGGCGCAGGCGACATTGTGTCGACCGCAGACGGCGGCGCACAGGAAGTCCTTTGGGCCAGCCACCGCGAGCGTGCGCTTGATGACTACGCGGATGATGAAAAACCGGTGCTGATCAAGGCCGGGGCACTTGGCGATGGCTTGCCGCAGCAGGATTTGATCGTTTCGCCGCAGCATCGCATCCTTGTGGGCGAGGCTGATCAGTTGACCGACTATTTCAACACCCCTGCCCTTGTGCCAGCGAAGGCGCTTGTCGCGCTGCCGGGCATTCGCCACATGCGCGGCAAGAAAGAGGTTGTCTGGCACCATTTCGCCCTTCGCGGGCATGAGGTGGTGCTGGCCAACGGGTGCTGCTCGGAATCGCTCCTACTGGGGGCCATGGTCTTGCGCGGCATGACCGAGGCAGAGCTTGAAGAGGTGACCGCAATCTACGGCAGCCTCCTGTCCGAGACTGTCACTCTGAACGGCGCGCCCGCGCGGCCCTTGATGCGGGTTGGTGAGGCGCGGCGGATCATCGCAAGGTCCATCGGCGGGAAAAGAGCGGACGGGATCGCCGCCTGACGCCGGTTTCGCGCCGGACGCACCAGCGATCAGTCGTGATTTCTTCCAAGCCCTTCGACAAGGGCCTTGAAGTGGTCCCTGAAGAGGCCCTTGCTCGTGACGGTTTTGGGCAGATCAACCGCGTCGTCGATTTCCAGCGCGACCCCTGACAGGGCCTCGACCTGACGCAACACAGCCGATGGATTGCCCAACAGATCCGCGAACTGGACAACCGTTGCACGGGCTCCGAGCTTGGTCAGCAACTGGTCTGTCAACTTGGTGTAAGCGTCGATGTACTGCATGATGGCCCGTGCATCATACGAATATTCGTTTTCCGACCCGTAGATATAGGCGAACATCTCGGACCCGATATCAAAGGGATCGCGACGCACGAAGACAAAGACCGCATTGGCCAGTCCGTCTGCAATCGGCATCAGTTGCGACAGGCTATGCGGGTTGGTCGAGGTGACCACCCGTTGTCCGTTTGCCAGTAACTCTGCTGACGCGGCGTAGAAGACCTGATCAAGTGACAAGGGGCCAACGCCTTTCGCAACGTCTTTGATGGCCTCATAGAAGGGCGTCACAACCGGACTGCGAGACAGCAATCGCTCCAACAGCGATTTGCCCGAACGCGACGGAGCAAAGATGAAAATCGGGGTGATGTCAGGATCGACGGGGTCGGCAGACCGCGGCTGCCACGCCGCAAACTGATCCGCGAGATCGTTCAGGGTTCCTTCCGCCTTGTGCAGATCGTCGGCAACAGCCTCCAGCCTGGCCGCATTCGCCCTTTGCAGATATGCAAAAGCACCGTCGAGATCGCCCTCGTGACGGCAGATATCGGCTGCGAAGAAGTTGCGTCTGCTTTCGGGTTTGATCAGGTCCTTGTGGCCTTCGTAGTAGGCGCGCAGCCTTTCGACCAAAGGCTTGTCTAGGGCACCTTGCGGCATCGCGGCGAGGTTGCGCATGGCTGTTTCGTTCTCGGGGTCTGCATCGATCGCGGCAACGACCGAGGTGATTGCCCTGTCCTGATCCCCCAGTTCCTGAAATGCCAAAGCGCGGTTCAGCAACAGGCTACTGGCATCCGGATGCTTTGCCAGTGCTGCCTCGTATTTTTCCAGTGCCAGTTCCGGCTTGCCCTGATTTACCAGCATCAGACCAAGGTTTGCCAGGAGTTCAATCGCATCGGGGTGTTTCTGGCAAGCGTCTTCCAGAACAGTAATAGCCTGTGACAGTCGGCTGTTCTTTTTCAGTGCATCCGCCTTGCCCAAGATCGCGGGCACATGATCGGGGTCGTGTTGAAGAGCGCGGTCAAATGCAACCAGCGCCTGCCGCTGCTTGCCTGCTTCGGCCAGAATGAGGCCGAGGTTGGTCAGCGTGTCTACGTGATCGGGCTCAAACTCCAGTGCCCGCTCTGTCGCGGCTTGTGCCTTGTCGAAGATCTCCCTGTTCTTCAAGGCAACGCCCAGATTCCTGAGCGCCTGCACGTGATTGGGCCGCAGCTGGATCGCGCGCAGATAGTGGCTTTCGGCCTCGGCGTCCTGCCCGAGCTTTTGCGCGACAACGCCAAGGTTGTAGTGGGCCTCGGCAAAGTTGGGGTTGCATTCTACGGCGCTGCGATAGGCTGCTTTCGCCTCTTCGATGGCACCGCGGGCCTGCAGGATATTTCCCAGATTGTTGTGAGCCTCCGCATATTTTGGCGCAACCGAAAGCGCCTTGCGAATGTGCCCTTCGGCTGCGCCGAGCTGTCCCTCCTCGAACAACATCACTGCAAGGTTGTTATGGGCCAAAGGATGATCAGCCGAGACGGCAAGCGCACGTTGATAGGCCGCTTTTGCCGCGTCTGTCTGCCCCAGCCCCTTAAGTGCATTGCCGAGGTTGTTGTGCGGATCGGGTTGCCCGGGATTGAGTTTGGCAGCCCGCTGAAAGGAGACGACCGCATTTTTGAATTGCCCGGTCTGCGCGAATGCAGCGCCAAGGACATTCCACAAAGGAAACAGGTTGGGAGACGTCTTCGATAGCTTGACGCCCGAGGTGATCGCCTCGGCAAATCGCCCTGCCTTATAGAGCGCCATGATCTTTTCAAGTTGCTTGTTGGCCGGGTTTGATGCCTGCGTGGGCAAAGGGCGCCCGCCTGACGGCATGGGGCGGAACCCTCCGATTGGTCCTTTGGCTTTCTTGGCCATGTGATCTGCGTCCTGCTATCAGCTTGCACAGCGCCGGTTTCCCTCACCACCGCCGTGCCATGAACATAGAAGCAGGTGCGGCAAAGTGCGACCCCCGCAACCATCACTTACACCAAGAAAGAGAACGGCGCCCGAAGGCGCCGATCCCGTTATTCTGCTGCGATGACGCGATTGCTGTCTCGGAAGCCCGCGCCAAAGTCGACCCACTCCAGATCACCGGCATAGCGTTGCGCGATCTGCCCCTCCGCATCCAGTGTGAACAGATGCAGCCAGCCGTTGTCGAAAAGGTCACGGACGCCGTCATGCTTGCGCAGGATGTCGGTGATTGCTTCGGCAGGGGCTTCGACACAGACCGACAGGCGCAGTGGGTCATGGCTATAGCCTTCACCGTCATGCACCGACTGCCAAGGCAGACCGCCCCGAAGGACGCCGCCGTTGCCTTCAACCACACCGATCCCGCCCGTGACGTTGTGCAGCAGCTTGTTGCCGGCGCCAAAGGCCTGCGGCGCCACAACCGACCCGTAGTATTGCAGGCTGATCCAGCTTGCCACGACGACCGGCGCCGTCAGGATCAGTTCCAGCACGCCGAAACCTTCGTCCGCCTGCCAGTCGTAGTCATGCAGGAACGCCCGACCGGCAAGGCCCTTGCCTTTGGTCCGCGCGCGTGGTGCCGCAATAAAGGCCTGACAACCCGCCAGCGCCCATTCAGGCCGCGTTTCCGCCCAATCGGTGCTCCGCGCCTTGACGTCGTCGCCCTTGGCTGCACGCGGCAGGCGCAGCGCCCGCTCTGTCCGCGCCAGCTTGCCGGCTGCGGCCAGCCAGTCACGCGCCGTCTTGAGATGGGCCGCGTGGCCGTGACCTGCAAAATCATCCTCGAAGATCGTGACGCCATCGGTTGTCGTATCATGCAGACCACCGATGAAGAGCGTATCTTCGGGAATGGTGATCCCGTTGGCTGCCACACCTTCACGCACGCGGGCATCGTTCAGGATGTCGGCCAGCAGACGTGCATTGACGTCGCCCGCATAGCCGCCACAGGCACCGCAGTGCAGGGCACTGGCATGCGGGTTGTTGACCACATTGGCACCATGCCCGAACAGCAGGACGAGCGGCGCAAAATCCTTGGTCAGGGACATGGCTTTCAGGATGCCTGTCGCTGCACCGATACGGGCATCAAGATCAAAGCCCGGATCAAGGATCGGCTTGTGGCTTTCAGGCCCTTTGGCGTGGTCCTTGCCAAGCGCATCTTTGAGCAGCTTGCCGAAATAGACCGGCCCCGTTGCCTCGACAAAGGCGAAAGATGACACTGCGGCCAGCTTGAACCGGCCCCAGGCACGCTTGGCCCGGGCACCGAAACGCGCGGTTTGATCAGCAATCGCGTCGCTCACGGAGGTGGCCGAACTGGTCACACCGTGGTTGAGCAGCACCGGCAGGCGCTTTTCCTCGACATCCGAGGCAAAGCCCTTGTGGGCTGCCGTCAGGCCGAAGAAACCCGCGAAACCGAGCGTCTGGATCTGTGGATCAATCGACTC
This sequence comes from uncultured Loktanella sp., assembly GCA_964581065.1. Lineage (GTDB taxonomy): Bacteria > Pseudomonadota > Alphaproteobacteria > Rhodobacterales > Rhodobacteraceae > Yoonia. Next base: position 9,926 of record CAZOMZ010000038.1, read on the forward strand.
CAGCGCACGACGGAACACCTCGGACCGGACGTCGATGCAGAAAGCCGCCTGCAAAGCCGGACGCCCCTCGGGCGAAGAGACCGCCTCGGTCGCAAGTGTCTCGGCCAGCTTGCGCTGTGCCGCGAATTCGGCGGCCGTTTGCAAGGCAACACTGACAAGCTGCGCGTCATCCGCCGCAATCGGTGCCTCGTGCGATGACCGGACCTCTGCCCATTTCGCGTCGATCTTGTCGGCGTATTGCAGATAGAGCGCCTGCTCCCAGATCATGCGGATGGTCAGGAGGTCCATCGTTGTCGCATCGGTCTTGCCGGCAAGCTCGGCCTGCCACAACCTGTAGCGACCAACCTGCGACCAACCGCCGAGTTCCATCAGAAGCTGGTGACAGTAGGTTTCCGCCGCTTCATTCGTAACGCCCAGTTGTTCGAAGGCTGTGACCAGCGCCAACCGCGCCTGAAGTGGCGTGCGGGCCACCAAGGCACCAAAGCCGTTCAGCCCTGCGATCTCAGGCGAAAGGTCGCGCATTGCAAAGTCCCGCCATGCCTCGTAGGCGCCGCGACCAGGTGTGTTCTGCCACAGCGCCTGACCCGCATCGAAATAGCCCGCGGCCCATGTGCCGAAGCGCTCCTCGATGATGCCCGGCCAGTCGATGCCCGAGACATCGGCGGCCAGTTCGGCCACCGTGGGAAGTGCCGGTGCGACAGGTGCCTCTTTGTCGGCCGCGGACCGCAGCGCATCGACGCTTTGACCGGCGGCCGGATACTCTGCCAGTGCAGCGGCGAGATCAGCGTCCGTGATCGTGCCGTCGGCTATCTTGCCCGCATACCAACTCCGCGGCATCGTCACCGCCGTGCCACCGACACGCGACAGGAGGGCGGCGACCTCGGGCAGGCTCTTGCCGGTCTGGCCAAGGAAGGGGTTGACCGCAACCGAGGACGACAGGGGCCAGAGTGGCGGGATGGCGCGACCGGCGGTTTCCGCCTTGGCGATCAGTTCAAGCTGTGCGCCGGAATATCCAGAAAATGTATCCGCAATCATTTTGCCGCTCCTTTGTCAGATGTGGTTTCACGTGCCCAACCGTTCAGAATGCGGTCGGAGATCGCGTTGATATAAAGCCCGTTCGACAGATGCACCCGCAGGCCCTGTGCTGCCGGATGATAGGACCACAGCGGCAGGGTCGCCTGTGCGACAGCCACAAAGCCGAAGCTGAGAAGCGCGAGGATGATCAGCGACCATTCAAGCGGGCCCGCCGCGGGCGTCGCAGGCAGGGTGCCTGCGGTCAGCCACTCGGACGCGCGCTGCAGCAGCAGGTAGCTCAGGGTGACCGCGGCGGCATATGTGGCTGTGCGCTGTGTCAGGGCCTTTGGCGCCTCGTCCGCAAAGCCTTGGGCCAGCAGGTAGGCCACACCAAAGATCAGGATCGCACCGAGGGCCACAGCCTGCGCAGACTTGCCGCCGAAGTCGAAGCCGACACCAAGGATCGCATAGACGATCCCGTAGATGCCCAGCGCCACCACGAAGGCGCGGAAGACAGCGCCGAGGTTGGGCACAGCAACCGGACCAGGCTTGCGGATCGCGACGATCCGCTCGACCGCGCCGCCTGCCGACAGGAATGCATGTGCCTTGTAGAGCGAGTGCGCCACGATATGCAGCAGCGCCAGCGGGAAAAGCGCCAGACCGCATTGCAGGATCA
>CAZOMZ010000039.1:0-11382 GCA_964581065.1 uncultured Loktanella sp.
CCGTCGATCTTGCGCGCATAGCCCCGCGGCGTGTACATCCGCGGCCCCTCGCCCAATTGCGCCAGCCGCGAGTTGGACGACCCGATCAGCACCACCGTCAGCATATCCACCTCATCCACCTGCAAATCGGCGAGGCGGCGATAGCGGATGTGTTCCTCGGGCCGGCCCAGCGATGACGCCAGCATCACGGGCGTGTCCGCAGGGCGGTGCTTGAGCAAGATATCCCGTGCCTCGGCCAGCAGGGTCCGGCGCCGCATGGAGACAGGGTTGTAGAAGGCAATCACGAAATCTCCTTCCGCGGCTGCATGCAGGCGCTTGATGATATCCTCGCGCGGCGTCAGCAGGTCTGACAGCGAGATTGCGCAGAAGTCATGACCTAGCGGCGCCCCTGCTCTTGCCGCCGCGCCCTGCAACGCGCTTACACCGGGCGAGCAGATCACCTCGACCCGCCGCGCGGCATCCGAGACACCCATCTGGTCGGGGCCACGATCCAGCAATTCGAACACCAGCGCGCCCATCGCATAGATGCCCGCATCGCCCGAACAGACCAACGCGACGTTCTTGCCCTTGCCCGCTTGCTCCAGCGCATAACGGCAGCGGTCTTCCTCACCTCCCAAAGGAAAGTCTGAGCGTTCCTTGCCGATCGCGAGCGGGCCCAGCAGGTCGATATAGAGACCGTATCCAACCAGTTCCTCGGCCTCGGAGACCAGCCGCGACACCTCTGGCGTGCGCCATGCGGCTTGCCCGGGACCAATGCCGACGACGGACAGGCGACCACGGGCGCGGCCCTTCAGGTCAGTCAAAGGTGCGGGCACGCGGGCCAGCGCGCAGGTCGCGTTCTTGGTCTTCTGTTTGGCGATCAGCAACGCGGCCTCTGCCCCGCCTTGAGCGAGCGCAGCTGCTTCCGAGACGCCGTGCGTGCCGACTTCGGCAAATACAACGTCGGACGGATTGGCAAGACGGGGTGTTTCCGCGTCTAGCGCTTCGGCATCAAAAAGGCGCAGCGGCACGCCGAGCTTCTCCGCGAGCGTGATAATCGCCGGTTCGTCGGCCTTGAGCGTGATGGTATTGACCGAATGGATCGCCTCGGGCGCGAGGCCCGCCGCGTCCAGCGCCGACTGCACCAGTGCGTCAAGCTCCGCCGGATCGCAGTCACGGGCGCAGCCGACGCCGAGTGTGATCTGCTGCGGCGCGAATTGCAGATGGTCCTCGCCCAGATCATCCTGCCGTGCGGTGGTGGCAGAGAGACGCAGCGCATCGCCCTTTGGCAGCGCGGCCAGCCATGGGGCGACGCCCGTCACTGTGGCACCTCCACCGGCCAGCAGAGCCGCCATCGCGCCTTTGGCATCGTCGCGGTTCACAAGCCGCCAGCCGGCGGGGGGTTCGTCCAAGGCGATGCCAAGGGCCACGTCACCTGCCGTTGTCACGGCAGCCACCGCACCCAGAACCTCCGAGACTTGCGCCGCCAGCTTGTTCGCCCCGCGATGCCCACCCAAGAGCGGCACAACAACCGAGCCGTCATCCGAGACAGACAGCACAGGGGGTTCAGTCCGTTTGTCGGAGAGCAGTGGTGCGACACCACGGATCAGGATGCCCGAAGCACAGACACCTATGATCGGCACGCCCGCCGCGAAGAGATCACGCGCGTGATCCAGCGCATTGGCGAAATAGGCATCAGCCTGATCCACACGGCCTTCGCGCCCGTGCACGGCGAGGTCCAGAGAGGCGGCAATACGGTGCGCGACCGGCTCGCCCGAACGCGAGAGGGCCAGCACGACAGGTTTCAAAGCCAAGGATCGGCCCCTTTCGTCAACAGGATCATAGAGAAATACGGCGCCTTCTCGGGCGCCTGCGCCAACGGCAGGACCACCTCTTCCGGCAATGTCGCGCGCTCGACGTAAACGGCAGCTTCGGTGAGGCCGAGGTCGTCGATGATGGCGCGGATTTTGGCCAGATGCCGCCCGACCTTCATAATGACGACGCTTTCGGCCCCGGCGATGCGGGCGCGGAGTTCGTCTTCGGGCAGAGGGCCCGGCAGGACCGTCAGCCGTTCATTCCGCGCGGCAAGCGGCATGCCCGCGCGGGCGGCACAGGCGGTGATCGAGGTGACGCCCGGCACGACTTCGACGCGGTAGTTTTCAGACAGTCGCGCGAAGAGATACATGAAGGAGCCGTAGAAGAACGGGTCGCCTTCACAGAGGCAAACAACGTCGTCGCCTGCATCCAGCGCTGCGGCGATTTCGGCGGCACCCTTGTCATAGGCATCCTGCGCAGGTTGGCGCTCGACCGACATGGGCACGTCCATCACAACTTCCCGCGTGCCGTCTTTGATCAGGTCGGCAGCGATGGACCGCGCGAAACTGTCCGCACCAGCGAGTGTCGGATAGGCGATGACATTGGCCCCTTCGATCAGCCGCGCGGCGCGCAGCGTGATCAGGTCCGGCGCACCCGGACCGAGGCCAACACCGTACAGAACCCCGCTCATCGCTTTACAAGGCTCCACTGTGTGACAGGCATCAGGGGCCGCCATCCGGTCAGACGCCCGACGGGTTCGGCACGGTGGACCGAGAGTTTCACCAGATCGCCACCAAATTCCTTGTGCAAGGCGATCAACTCGGCCTCGCTTTCCAGCGTGACCGCATTGGCCACCAGACGCCCGAGCGGACGCAGGGCCGCCCAAGCAGCGGTGAAGGTTTCACGGCTGAGGCCGCCGCCGATGAAGATTGCATCGGGTGCCTCAAGACCGTCCAGCGACTCTGGCACGGTGCCGTCGATCAACTCCAGCTTGGGTGCGCCAAGTGCCAGCGCATTGGCCGCCGCCATGGCCCGCCTGTCAGCGCGCGGTTCGATCCCGATGGCACGGGCATAGCGCGCCGCGCGCATCCATTCGATCGCCACGGAACCGCAGCCCGTGCCGATATCCCAAAGCAGCGCCCCGCGCATCGGCATCAGTTTGGCCACTGTGGCCGCGCGCACCTCTTGCTTGGTCATGGTGCCGTCGGACTGGAAGAGGTCGTCCGCCAGCCCCGGCACGCGCGGCAAAAGGGCCGCGTCGGGCGCGGCGATACATTCCACGGCCAAAGTATTGAAGGCGGGCACCGTGTGGTCCCAGCTTTCCGCCAAACCGTCAAAACGGGCCTCGTCCTTGCCACCCATGGCGGCAAGGACCGTCATCGGCGATTTTCCAAAGCCGCGCTCGGTCAGGAATTGCGCGATCTGAGCAGGCGTCTCAGCGCCCGTTGTCAGGACCAACAGCCGCGCGTCAGGCTGGATGAAGGCGATCATCTGTTCAACAGGGCGGCCATGTACCGTCAGCGTTTCCACATCCGCCAGCGACCAGCCCATGCGGGCGCTGGCCAGCTGGAATGCGGACAGCTGGGGATGATAGACGATCTGCGACGGGTCAATCGCCCTCCCGATCCGTGCGCCCACCGAGAACCAGAGCGGATCGCCAGTGGCAAGGATCACAACGCGACGACCCCTGAGCCCTTCAATCGTCTCGATCAGCGCATCGAAGGGGTGCGGCCATGCGAGGCGTTCCGCAGAGACGTTTTCGGTCAGCGAATGATGACGGTCGCCGCCGATGATCACCTCGGCCGCTTCGACCACAGCGCGGGTTGCAGGCACCAGCCCGTCCATCCCGTCTTCGCCGATCCCGACGATATGAAGCCATGCATCAGACATCTTCGGGCAATCCTGCAGCGAGGGCGTTGACGGCGGCAGAGGCCATGGCCGACCCGCCGCGCCGCCCACGCAAGGCGATGTATTCACACCCGCGCGCATCGCGGGCGAGTTCGGCTTTGCTTTCGGCAGCACCGATAAAGCCAACGGGGAAGCCAAGAATAATGGCGGGTTTCGGCCATCCCTGATCGAGCAATTCAAGCAGATGAAAGAGGGCCGTCGGTGCGTTGCCAATGGCGACGACCGCACCGGCTAGGTGGTCTTTCCACAAATCCACCGCAGCGGCAGAGCGGGTGTTGCCGATCTCTTTGGCGCGCTCCGGCACCGAAGGCTCGTTGAGCGTGACGATCACCTGATTGTCGGCTGGCAGGTAGCGGCGAATGATGCCCGCGCCCACCATCTCGCAGTCACAAAGGACCGGTGCCCCTGCCTTGAGCGCGGCGTGGCCGACCTCAGCCGCACGTTCGGAAAAGGACAGCCTGTCCGCAATCTCGACCATGCCGCAGGAATGGATCAGCCGCGTCATGACGGGCTGCATCGCCGCCGGAAAGCGCTCAAGCCGCGCTTCGGCCCGCACGGTGGCGAAGCTGGCCGCGTAGATGGCGGAGGGGTCTTTTTCGTAGGGGCGCACAATCGGGCTTTCGGGTCGGGTGGCAACCGCCGGAGCCTCCGGCGGGAGTATTTCTGGCAAAATGATAGGCTAGTCGGGTTTCACCTTGCGCGCACTTTCCGGTCCATGCGGGTGTTTTGCATGGGGGTAGGCGGCGTGATGATGGTGGTGGTGATCGTGGTCATGATCATGCCCGTGGTGGTGATGGTGATGATCATGGTCGTGGTCGGCCATCACCAGACGGCACATGCCGGTGCAGAAAGTGTCGCAGTGGGTGCAGTCGGCCACGTTCGAGCCGGGCGCATTCGCCCCCTGCCCTTCGACGTGGTGGTGGTGGCTTTCCTGCACGGCGCCGACTTCTGCCTCGAAGCCCAGCACCTGCACGCGGTATTTACAGAGCACACATGTCGGCGGCGGCACCGCACCAAATGCAGGGTGCTGACGGTCTTCGGGTTTGATGTGGTGGTGGCGGCCGTCTTCCAGTGCCAGCACCTGCTCGCGATAGGCGCAGATCCCGCAGTTGGGCGGCGGCGTGTCGCTGTCCTGCTCCATGATGCGTTCGGCGAAAGTCTCGAGCACTTTGGGGTGATCGCCGAGGTAGCCTGCCTTGACGAACTGGATATCCGGGTATTCGGCGGCGACCTGATCGGTGAACCCGTAGATGCGGTCGATCAGGATGCCGGAGAAGAGGAAATAGGGGAAGACGATGACCCGTTTGTAGGGCAGCCGTGCCACATGTTGCAGGCAGGGTTCGACCAGCGGGAACGTCACACCGGAATAGCCGACCTCGCACCAACAAAAGCCCATGCCCTCTTGCAGCATCCGCGCGATCTTTGCGACGTTTCCGTTGGCGTCGGGGTCAGAAGCACCACGACCGATGACGACCAGACAGGTCTCGGTCAGGGGCATCTCGCCATGATCCGCATTGGCCTGATTGACCGCTTCCTGAATCCGGCCCGCGGCGGCAGCGATCATCTTGGGGTCAACCCCCAACTCGCGACCGTAGCTGACCTTCATGCCATGCTTGGCGGCATAGGTATTCAGCACTGTCGGAATATCGTTCTTGGCGTGCATCGCGGCAAAGAGCATCCCCGGCACCGCCAGAATACGTTCGCATCCTGCCTCGCGCAGGTTGTCGAGACCGTCGCGGATCACCGGATTGGCGAACTCCAGATAGCCGTAGTCGGTCATCCAGTCGGGCGGGAGGTAAGCAGGCAGTTTCTCGGCCAGTGTCGCGAATTCATCGACCGCCGACTGGCTGCGCGAGCCGTGGCCACAGATCATCACACCGGTTTTCATGCCGCTTCCTCTTCCATCTCTGGATCTTCTTCGGCGATTTCTTCATCGTCCTTTTTCTTGCCCTTCAGCGCACCCCAGATTGCGGCAAGTCCTGCCAGCCCGATCGCAGCACCGGCAACCCAGTGGTCGTGACCGGCAAGGTCCGCCCAATGGCCGGGATGCGCCGCCGCAGCGGTGCCTGTGAAGATCAGGATGAATGTCAGCAAACCGCGCATGGGGCTTCCTTTCGTGTCACGATACGGCCAGAGGCCCGCCGCTTGCGGGGGTTTGACGATGCAGCCTCCGGTCCCCGTCAAGGGTCGACCCTTCGCCACCAACCTCTCTGGCCCTCGCGGGCTTCGTCTGGGCTTGGGTATAGTCACCGGCGACAGGCAGAGCAAACGCTTAAACGACAGGTTGCGGTAGTGCGGCGGCACCCGCCGCAAAGAGGATGCCATGTTGTCTGTGCGCAAGCGCACGATGGCTAGCTACTTGCAGCAGTTTGTTCATTCCTGCGAGCAACCTAAGTTAGGCCCAGATAGAAAAGGAAAGAATCGTATGGGACAACTTGTTGAGGGCGTCTGGAAAGACGAATGGTATGACACCAAGAAGTCGGGCGGCGCCTTCGTTCGCAAGGATGCCAGCTTTCGCAACTGGATCACCGCTGACGGATCACCCGGCCCTTCGGGCAAAGGTGGATTCAAGGCCGAGTCGGGGCGCTACCACCTCTATGTCTCATACGCTTGTCCTTGGGCGCACCGCACACTGATCTTTCGCGAGATCAAGGACCTGACAGACCATATCGACGTATCTGTCGTGCATCCCGACATGCTGAGTGATGGCTGGACGTTTGAGACGGACGAGCATGGCGCGACCGGGGACAAGCTGTTCGGTTTTGCTTTTGCGCGCGACATCTACACAAAGGCCGTGCCCGATGTGAGCGGCCGTGTGACCGTGCCGATTCTGTGGGACAAGCAAACCGACACCATCGTGTCGAACGAATCCTCCGAAATCATCCGGATGTTCAACAGTGCCTTTAACGAGGTCACGGGCAACACCGCTGACTACTGGCCCGAAGACCTGCGCGAAGCCATCGAACCTGTCAACCAGCGCATCTACGACACGCTCAACAACGGGGTCTACAAATCCGGTTTTGCGACAACGCAGGAGGCTTACGACAAGGCCGTCTATCCGCTCTTCGATACGCTGGACTGGCTCGAAGAACGTCTGTCGGAAAACCGGTACCTGATGGGTGACCGCCTGACCGAAGCCGACTGGCGCCTTTTCACCACGCTGGTGCGCTTTGATCCGGTTTATCACCTGCATTTCAAGTGCAACCGCAAGCGCATTGCCGACTACCCGAGCCTGTCAGGTTACATGCGCGAGCTTTATCAGGTGCCGGGTGTCGCAGGGACAGTGAATATGCATCACATCGTCCGTCACTATCACTACAGTCATGAAACGGTGAATCCGCACCGCATCATCCCGATCAATCCGGTCATTGATCTCGATGTCCCTCACGGGCGGGACTAGCGACACCATAATGATGCACGATCGCCGCCAGATCATCTGGCGGCGTCGCTGATTCAATGAAGGCACGTGCGTTCGCCGAATGCCGGAAGATCGATCCGTCCGAAAAGAAGGTCGTGTCGGTCACGAAGACGACATTGGCGTCCGGCTGCCGGAAGTTGGCGAGATCGGCGACGGCCAGCGCGCTGCCTTCCGCAAGGACAAGATCAAGCACAATCACATCGTAGATATGCGACTGGATCAGGTTCAAAGCCCGCTCGCCGGTTGATGCGACTGTGACCGAGACGTCCAGCCGCTCCAGGTGTCGCTGCCAGAGACGTCCCAACGCCACATTGCTTTCCACGATCAGGCAATTCATGCTTTGCTCCAGTCTGTGCGGATCAACAGCACCGACAGGTATGTTAACCGCACATTAACTCACTTCGGATGAATTTCTTAACGAATGGTTAACGCCTGATCGAAGTTGTCCCAAATGGCAGACATCCTCACGAAAGCTTGTGCTACCGGCAAGAATCCGCTTGAAAAGCACGACCAAAATGAAGGCTTGAGCATGACCACCTGGATTACAATCTGCGACACCTGCAAGCGCGAAGGCTGGGAAACCGGCAATATGCAACAGACCGACGGCGAGATGCTGGCCGCCTTGGTCGAAGATGCTGCTGCGGGTCTGGCTGAGGTGCGCACCCGCAGGGTGTCCTGCCTGATGGGCTGCACCCACGGCTGCAACATCGCGATTCAGGGGCAGGGCAAGCTGAACTATACGCTGGGGCGGTTTGCGCCCGAGCAGGAAGACGCCGAAGGGATTGTGTCTTATGCAAAGATGCACGCAGCCTCGGCGACCGGACAGGTGCCTTACCGCGAATGGCCGCAAGCCATCAAAGGCCACTTCGTGACCCGTCACCCGCCGTTGCCCGCTGACGAATGACCAAAGACCGCGACCACGGCGGCGGCATTGATGCCGCGATTGCCCAATATGGCGGAACCCGCGCTGGCTGGCTCGACCTGTCGACGGGGATCAATCCCGTGCCCTACCCGATGCCGCGCCTGCCTGCTGACGCATGGACCGCGCTGCCTGACAAAGCGGCCTTTGCTGCCCTTTATGATCGGGCGCGCACCTTTTGGCAGGTGCCGGAGGGCGCGGCAATGATCGCGGCGACCGGTGCGTCCGCGATCATTGCCGCAATACCTCGGGTCTTGCCGCAGGGTGCGGTCTACATCCCCGGCCCGACCTATAACGAGCATGGTGCCGCTTTTCGCGCCGCTGGCTGGGACATGGTCGATGCGCCACAGCACGCAATGGTCGCGGTTCACCCCAACAATCCCGACGGCTATATCTGGAGCCTGCCGCAGCTTGACGCGAGATATCGCATCATCGACGAAAGCTTTTGCGACGTGATGCCGGAGGCCAGCCTCATCGCCGAAGCCGCCCGCCCCGGCACAGTCGTCCTGAAAAGCTTTGGCAAGTTTTGGGGCATGGCCGGAATGCGGCTTGGCTTTGCGATTGGCGACCCGCAATTGATTGAACGGCTGGCTGACCTTCTCGGACCGTGGCAGGTTTCCGGACCCGCACTTTCCATCGGGGCCGAGGCGCTGGCAGATCCGCAATGGGCGGATGAAACGCGGGCACGGCTTGCGGCGGATGCGACGCGGATGGACCGGTTGATGACCGAAAGCGGCGCAAGCCTTGTGGGCGGCACCCCGCTTTTCCGGTTGTTCGCGGTCGCCGATGCCAAAGCCCTTCAGGATCGCATGGCACAACATCACGTCTGGACCCGCACCTTCCCCTACAATCGGCAATGGCTGCGGCTGGGCCTGCCCGCGCCGGACCGTTGGGACCAGCTTGAGGCCGCCCTGTGACACTCTTCCTCGGCATGATCCTTGATGCGATCTTTGGCGAGCCGCGCTGGCTCTGGTCGCGGCTGCGCCATCCGGCGATCCTGATGGGGCAAATGATCGGCTGGTGTGACCGCCAGTTCAACACCGGCGAGGGCAGGCGGCTCAAGGGCATGCTGGTCATGGGCGCGCTGGCTGCAGGTGCCCTTATGCTGGGCTGGTTGATCATGCTGGTGCCGGGCATCTGGATTGACGTCATCGTGGTTGCGGTGCTGCTGGCGCAAAGATCTCTTGTCGATCATGTGCAGGCTGTCGGCGATGCCCTGCGCCTGTCAGTCGGAGACGGGCGCAGGGCAGTGGCGATGATCGTCGGTCGTGACACGCGGCAGATGGACGGCCCCGCCGTGGCGCGGGGCGCCATCGAAAGCGCTGCGGAGAACCTCTCTGACGGTGTGATTGCCCCGATCTTCTGGTGCGCGGTGGGCGGTTTGCCGGGACTGTTGCTCTATAAGATCACCAATACTGCCGACAGCATGATCGGCTACAGGACCCCCAAGCACGAAGCCTTCGGCTGGGCCGCTGCACGTTTCGACGATCTGCTGAACCTGATCCCTGCGCGGCTGACGGCTGTCCTCATCTGGGCCGCCACGACGAGACCAAACCCTGCCGCGATCCTGCGCGACGCCCCGCTACACCGCTCGCCCAATGCAGGCTGGCCCGAAGCCGCGATGGCACATGGTCTCAACATCGCGCTCAGCGGGCCGCGCAGCTATGACGGGCAAACCAAGGACTACCCGTTTGTGAATAGCGACGGTCAGCGAGACCTCGGACCAGACGAAATCGACTGCGCCGTTGGCGTCTTGTGGAAGACATGGGCTCTGGCGCTGATCATCGTGGCAATCATCGCCCTGCTTTGATCGTTCGGCATTATCCCGCACCTTCCGATCGCAAGCCTCTTGCACCACCTCTGCCCGCTGCTAGGCTTGCGGCAAAACAAAGCCTACGCGGAGACCGACCATGCGCACTGCCCTTGCCCTTATGCTTTTCGCAAGCACTGCCACCGCACAGACCTGTGGTGGCCCTGTCGGCCCCTTCATCGAAGGCGTCAAAGCCGAGGCGCGGGCGCAAGGTCTGCCGGATGCAACCATCGACGCCTTTTTTCGCGGGGCGCAGATCGACGATGCGGTGCTGCGGGCGGACCGTGCCCAAGGCGTCTTCCAGCGCGACTTTCTTGATTTTTCGGGCCGCCTGATCAGTCAGAACCGGATCGACAATGGTGCTGTCTACGGCAACCGCTTTGACGCGACCTTTGATGAAATCCAGCGGCGTTTCGGCATTCCGCGCGGCGTGCTGCTGGCCTTTTGGGCCTTCGAGACCGATTACGGGCAGGTTCAGGGCAGCTTCAACACCCGCAATGCGTTGCTGACGCTGGCCCATGACTGCCGCCGGCCCGAGCTGTTCCGCCCGCAACTTCTGGCCGCGATCGAGCTTTTCCGCCGCGGCGGCATGGATCCAGCAACAACCACCGGCGCATGGGCCGGTGAGATCGGGCAGTTGCAGAAACTCCCGCGCGAGATCGTGACACAAGGCATGGACGGCGATGGCGACGGCGTTGTGGATCTGAAAGGTTCGTCACCAGACGCGCTGATGACAGGTGCCAATGTGCTCTCGTCACTCGGCTGGCGCGCGAATGAACCCTGGTTGCAGGAAATCGTCGTGCCGCAGAACCTCGACTGGGCGCAAACGGGTTTGAACCACAAGGCGAGCGTGCGCGAATGGGAGCGTCGCGGCGTGCGGGCTCGGAACGGATCACTGGGGGCCGCGAACCTTGAAGCTTCTGTCCTGCTGCCAATGGGGCGCAACGGCCCCGCCTTCCTCGCCTATCCGAATTTCGAGGTCTACTTCGACTGGAACAAGAGCTTTGTCTACGTCACCACCGCCGCCTATTTCGCGACGCGGCTCGAAGGCGCACCGGTATACGACCGCGGCAACCCCTCACCATCGCTGTCTGGTGAAGAGATGATGGAACTGCAGCGCAAACTGAGCGCACGCGGGCATGATGTGGGCGGCATCGACGGAATCCTCGGGGCGATGACGCGCGAAGCTGTGCAGGCCGAACAAGTCCGGCTTGGGCTGCCAGCAGATGCATGGCCGACACGGGAATTGCTGAACCGCCTCTAACTTCTCATGTTCGAAAATACCTCCGCCGGAGGCATCAAAGTCTCTGGCGCGACGTCAGGCCACCAGCGCTTCGGCTTTTTTGAGGTCAACCGACACCAGTTGCGATACGCCTTGCTCGCCCATGGTCACACCGAACAGGCGATCCATCCGGCTCATGGTCACCGCGTGGTGCGTAATGATCAGGAAACGGGTCTCTGTGCGGCGTGTCATCTCGTCCAGAAGATCACAGAACCGGTTGACGTTCGCATCATCAAGCGGCGCGTCCACCT
>CAZOMZ010000040.1:0-11356 GCA_964581065.1 uncultured Loktanella sp.
GGTGCTGTTCAGGAGATTACAGATGAACACATCAAGCTTGTGGACGACACGCTTGAGACCAAGCAGGCGGAAATCATGCAGGTCTGACCTGCACTAGCGACGAAAGGGGCGCCCGATGCCCGAAGATTCACGCGCAACGCCGGCTCACGTCGCGATTATTATGGATGGCAACGGCCGATGGGCCCAGCAGCGGGGCCGTCCGCGGCTGTTCGGCCATCACGCGGGCGCACGTCGGGTTCGTGAAATTCTGAAGGCCTGCCCGGAGCTCGGGGTGAAGTATCTCACACTGTTTGCCTTTTCGACCGAGAACTGGAAGCGCACCCAGACCGAAGTTGCCGGACTGATGGGGCTGTTCCGCAAATACCTCGAACGGGAAGCGGACGAGCTTTATCGCAGTGGTGTCTGTGTCCGATTTATCGGCGACCGCATCCGACTTGACCCCAAACTGGTCGCGCTGATGGATGATCTGGAGTTGCGGACCGCGGGTAATGATCTTGTGCACCTGACAGTTGCCCTGAACTATGGCGGGCGTGATGAGGTGACCCGCGCAGCCAAGCGTCTTGCCTTCGAGATCGAGCAGGGGCGGCTGACCCATAAGGATGTGGACGCCGAAACGCTGGCGCGTTTTCTGGACACACATGTGCTGCCCGATCCCGATCTGGTGATCCGCACCAGCGGCGAAGCGCGCATTTCGAACTTTCTGCTCTGGCAATCGGCCTATGCCGAGTATGAATTTGTGGACACGCTCTGGCCGGACTTCACCGCAGCGGAGTTTGCCCGTGTCCTGACCCAATACGGCCAGCGCGAACGCCGGTTCGGAGCCGTGCGAGCCTGACGATGACGACGCCGCCGACCAACCCTGACAAGTGGGACGATCTGACGGTCCGCCTGACGTCCAGCGCGGCGATGGTTGTTGTTGGTGCGGCGGGTGTGATCATGGGCGGTATCTGGTTCCAGATGCTTGTCGTCTTTGTCACGGCAGTGATGGTCTGGGAGCTTTGGATGATGATCCGGCCGCTCGAGCCCACCAAAGGCATGCTGTTGGCTGCACTTGTTGCCTCGATCATGTCGGGTCAGCTGGTCGAGAACAATCTTTGGGGCATGCTCTTGTTTCTTGTGGTGCCGGTCATCGGCGTCACCCAGATCAGGACCGAGCAGAAGACCTTTTTCATCTTTGCACTTGGTATCCAGCTGGCAGGCTGGGGGCTTGTGCATTTCCGTGAGGACTTTGGGTTTACCTGGCTTTTGTGGCTGATGTCGGTTGTGATCGTGACCGATATCTTTGGCTACTTTGCGGGCAAGGCCTTTGGCGGCCCCAAGTTCTGGCCCCGTATCAGCCCCAAGAAGACATGGAGCGGTACAGTTGCCGGCTGGGTCGGTGCGGCACTGGTGGGGTTTCTGTTCACGCTTTTCACCAATGCGGGCCTCTGGATCATCCTGATTTCGATGGTGCTGAGCTTTGCCGGCCAGATGGGCGATATCGCTGAAAGCGCGCTCAAGCGGCGTATGGGGGTCAAGGACAGTTCGACCCTGATCCCGGGGCACGGTGGCCTGTTCGACCGCTTTGATGCGCTGCTGGGTGCATCGCTGTTCCTGCTGTTGGTGGCAGATGTCTTCGACGTGCCGGGGGTCGTTTTTTGAGGCGCATCACGGTGTTCGGTGCGACAGGGTCGGTGGGGCAGAGCGCCCTTGATCTGGTCGCACGCCAGCCAGAGGCTTACAACGTCACCGCACTGACGGGCGGGCGCAATGTGGCGCAGCTTGCCAAGGACGCCGTGGCGCTGAAGGCCGATCTGGCGGTGACCTGCTATCCCGAGTGCTATCAGGACCTCAAGGACCTGCTTGCCGGAACAGATGTTGCCGTGGCAGCTGGCCCCGAGGCGATTGCCGAAGCAGCGGCGCGTCCGGTCGATTGGGCGCTCTCGGCGATTGTGGGGGCAGCAGGTCTTGTTCCCGGCCTTGCGGCATTGGCGCACGGGACGACGCTGGCACTGGCCAACAAGGAATCGCTGGTCACCGCAGGCCCGTTGTTGCTGGGCACAGCCAAGGCGCATGGCGCAACTGTCCTGCCGGTCGACAGTGAACATTCGGCCGTCTTTCAGGCCCTCGTCGGCGAGGACATGGCCGCCGTCGAACGGGTCATTATCACCGCAAGCGGGGGGGCCTTCCGCGATTGGCCGGTCGAGAAACTGGCAACGGCGACTTTGGCCGAGGCGTCCAGCCACCCGAACTGGGATATGGGCCAGCGGATCACGATTGATAGTGCGTCGATGTTCAACAAGGCGATGGAGCTCATTGAAACCAAAGAGTTTTTTGGTGTATCGCCCGAGATGGTCGAGGTTCTGGTCCATCGTGAAAGCCTCGTTCATGCGATGGTCGGTTTTAAGGATGGGGCGCTGATGGCGCATGTCGGCCCGCCGGATATGCGTCATGCCATCGGCTATGCACTGCACTGGCCCGACCGCCAGCATCTGCCTGTCGAGCGTCTTGATCTGGCGAGGATCGGCAGCCTGACATTCGAAGCACCTGACGAGGCGCGCTATCCGGCCCTGCGGATTGCGAAAGACGTGATGCAGGCGGGCGGGCTGGCCGGAGCGGTCTTCAACGCGGCCAAGGAACGCGCACTTGACGGGTTCATCGCAGGCGAGATCGGATTTCTGGATATGTCGGCGGTTGTTGCCGCCACGTTGGACAAAATGTCATCGGGTCACGGGCTGCAATCCCAGCCGATCACCCTAGATAACGTGCTAGAGACAGACAGGCTGGCGCGCATCTACGCGGGTGAGGCCATCAGTAAGCTGGGATAAGCCTTTGGATGTGATGCAGTTCCTGCCGCAATTCGGCAACTTCGCCTATATGATCGCGGCCTTTATTGTGGCCCTTTCGGTGATCGTGGCGATCCATGAATACGGTCATTACATCGTGGGCCGCTGGTGCGGCATCCATGCAGAGGTCTTTTCTCTGGGGTTCGGGCCGGTGATCTACAGCCGCACCGACAAGCGGGGAACCCAATGGCAAATCGCGGCGCTGCCGTTGGGTGGCTTTGTGCGGTTCATGGGAGATGCCAATGCTGCAAGCGTAGGCAGTGATGGCACGGTGCCCGAGGCCGAAGTGCGGCGGACCATGATGGGCGCTCCGCTCTGGGCGCGGACGGCGACTGTTGCGGCGGGTCCGGTCTTCAACTTCGTTCTGGCGATTGCGATCTTTGCCGGTGCGATCATGCATCAGGGGCGGGCGGTTGACCCGCTTACCTTCGATAGCCTGCACAACCTGCCTGCCAGTTTTGAAAGTGATCTGCAGTCCGGTGACGTGATGATTGCCGTGGCCGGTCAGCCTTTTGATGACCCCGCCGCCGAGACCCCATTGTCCGAACGCGTGCCGGTGGCCGAGCGGCTGACTTACACCATCGAACGCGACGGACGCGTCATGGATGTGGACGGGCCCTATTACTTTCCGCCTGCCGTGCGCAGCGTCAGTCCGCGATCGGCGGCGGATGATGCCGATATCAAGGTGGATGACGTGATCACCGCAATCGACGGCCAGCCGGTCTTTGCCTTTGCGCAAGTGCAGGATCTGGTGCGCGAGGCGAACGGTGCGCCGCTGGTCTTTACGGTCTGGCGCGAGGGTGAGACCCTTGAAAAGACGATCGCGCCGCGTCGGGTTGATCTGCCGCAGGCCGAGGGTGGCTTTGAAACCCGCTGGCTGATCGGGATCACCGGTGCGATCTTCTTTGAGGCGCAGACCGAAGCGATCGGGTTCTTCGAAGCGGTGTCGCTGGGTGCACAAGGATTGTGGTCGACGGTCACGACCTCGCTTTCGGCGTTGCAACATATCCTGTTCGGGCAGATTTCGACCTGCAATCTTTCGGGTCCTGTGGGGATTGCCGAAACCAGTGGATCAATGGCAGAGCAGGGCGCGCTCAGCTTTATCTGGTTCATCGGGGCGTTGTCGGCTGCGGTGGGTCTGATCAATCTGTTCCCGATTCCCGTACTGGATGGCGGTCACCTGCTGTTTTACGGCTACGAGGCCGTCACACGCCGTAAGCCCAGCGAGCGGGCGGTGCAGGTCTTCATGTTCGTGGGGCTGGCGCTGATCCTGTCACTGATGACTTTCACTATTCTGAACGACACATTGCTCTGCCCCTGAAAAGGCGCCCCGTAGGCCCGTTCCCGTTTTGACATCGCCCGCCTTTGTCGATACTCCGATTGGCAAGGTGGATCATTGCTTAAGGCGGTCAGAATGAAGGTATCGGGGGAGCGCGTTTTGGCGCGCGGGTTCGCAGGCATCAGGACGGTGCTGTTGGCAGGGCTTGTGGTTGGCATGACGACCGTCGCAGCCGTCGCACAAAGCTTTTCGTTCAGCAGTTTTGCGGTCGAAGGCAACCAGCGCGTCGCGGATGCCACAATCCTCAGCTTTGCCGGTTTGCAGCCGGGCGGTGCGCTGACAACGGCAGGCCTCAACGACGCAGGGCAGGACATCCGCGAGACCGGGCTTTTCGAAAGTGTCGAACTGATCCCACGCGGCAACCAACTGGTCATCCGTGTTGTCGAGTATCCCACGATCAACCGCATCAATATCGAAGGCAACACGCGCATCAACGATGCCGACCTTTTGCCCTTGATCCAGTCGGCCCCGCGGCGCGTTTTCACCCCTGCACAGGCCGAGGCTGATACCGCAGCCATTGCCGAAGTCTACGCCCGTCAGGGCCGGATTAATGCCTCTGTGACACCGCGCATCATCCCGCGCAGCGACAACCGCGTCGATCTGGTCTTTGAAGTCGTGGAATCGGCCGTCACCGAAATTGGCCGCATCAGTTTTGTCGGCAACCGGACATTCTCGGAAGGGCGTCTGCGTCGCGTTCTGGAAACCAAAGAAGCGGGTGTCTTCCGTGCCTTGGTGGCACGCGATACTTTCTCGCCCGAGCGTGTCGCCCAGGACCGTCAGGTGCTGACAGATTTCTACCAGTCGCGCGGCTTTGTCGATTTCGTCATTCAGAACGTTGACGTCACACTGACCCGCGAGCGGGATGCCTATCTGGTGACCTTCAATATTCAGGAAGGCCAGCGCTTTTCCTTCGGTGCGGTCTCTGTGGCAAGCGAGATCAATGGGGTCTCCGCAGACGACTTTGACGGTGTTGTGCGGGTGCGCAGTGGCGCCACGTACTCTCCCGTGCCCGTGGCCACTGATATCGAACGGCTGGAGCGTCTTGCCGTTGATCGCGGTCTGCGATTTGTGCAGGTCGAACCACGCATCACGCGCAATCCCCGCGATCTGACATTGGATGTGCAATATGTGCTGACAGCAGCCCCTCGCATCTTTGTCGAGCGGATCGATATCGAGGGCAACAGCACCACGCTTGACCGCGTCATCCGCGGCCAGATCCGCACCGCTGAAGGCGATCCGCTGAACCCGCGCGAGATCGAGGAAAGCGCCCGCCGTATCCGTGCTTTGGGTTTCTTCCAGAACGTCGCTGTCAACACGCGCCCCGGATCTTCCGAGAGCCAGCGCGTAGTCGATGTCGATGTGGTTGAAGGGCCGACAGGGTCGCTCACCTTTGGTGCGAACTTCAACAGCGACACCGGTGCCAGCCTGATTGCAACCTACCGCCAGAGCAACTTTCAGGGCCGTGGACAGCGTCTGAATTTCAACCTGTCGACTGCGGAAACGAACCGTCGTTTTGCATTCGGCTTTACCGAGCCGCAGCTTTTGGGCCGTGACCTGCGCGGCGAGTTCGACATTAACTACGGCACGACCGACAATGAAAACGCGCTTTATGATACCGAAGTGTTCCGTTTGTCACCCCAGCTGAGCTTCCCGATCAGTGACGAGGCACGGCTGACGCTGTTCTATGGACTGGAATACACCGACATCTCTGACGTTTCGGGCAGCGCTAGCGCTGTGATTGCCGCAGAAGCCGCAGAAGGCGGCATCTGGACCAATTCCTTGGGCTATGCGCTGTCCTATGACACCCGCCGGACCGGTCTGAACCCCAATACCGGGATCGTGCTGCGCTTTGGTCAGGAGTTCGGATTTGGCGACAGCCAGTTCATCAAGACGACCGCATTGGCGGGCGCTGAAACAAGGGTCTTCAATGAAGAGGTGACGTTGCGCGCCACGCTTGAGGGTGGCCTGCTGAGCTACAACGAAGGCAGCAGCCGCGTGACGGACCGCTTCTTCCTCGGCAGCCGCCTGATGCGCGGGTTCGAGCCGGGCGGGATCGGGCCGCGCGATCAGGTCACGGATGACGCCCTTGGCGGCAATGCATTCTCGGTTCTGCGACTTGAGGCGGAATTCCCCTTGGGTCTGCCAAGCGAATACAACCTGTCGGGCGGTGCATTCATCGACTACGGTTCGGTTTGGGATGTTGGCAACACGCAAGGCGCCAACGTGATCCACAACGACTTTACTCCGCGTGCTATCGCCGGTCTGTCGTTGTTCTGGACCACACCCATTGGCCCACTGCGGTTCAACTTTACCGAACCGCTGGACGTGCAGCCCGAAGACAACACCCGTAACTTCGAAATCACGATCTCGACGAGCTTCTGATGCGCTTTGTGTGGGCGGGACTCTTGTGGCTGGCGCTGGTGTTTCCGGCGGCAGCACAGGACTTTCGCCCGCAAGTGCTGATTATCGACAGTGACCGCCTTTATCTCGAAAGCGATTACGGCCGCCGCGTCGCCGCCGATCTAGCCGCGCAGGCGGCCGAAATCCAGGCAGAGAATGATCGCATCGTCGAAACCCTGACCCAAGAGGAACGCAGTCTGACCCTGCGCCGTCCAGAAATGACCCCCGAGGCCTTTCGCGTGGAATCAGAGGCTTTTGACGCCAAAGTGCAAGAAGTGCGCCGCGTCCGCGATGCCAAGAACCTCGAGTTTCAGGTCGCCAATGCCGAAGCGCGCGCCGAATTCGAAGAACGTGTCCAAGGGATCGTCGCCAACATCATGCTCGAAAGGGGGGCGGTGCTTGTAATGGAGCAACGCAATGTGGTCCTGTCGATCCGGCTTGCCAATATCACGGATGAAGCAATCGCCCGCGTCAACGCAGAACTGGGCGACGGAACACCCTAGCGTCAGCTTGCCGCTCTGACGCGGGCTTGCTAGGGATAATGAAACGCGGGACCAACAAGAATAGGGACAGACATGACCGACGCCGTCACCACCGCCGATATCCACCTGATCCAGAAGATACTGCCCCACCGCTATCCGTTCCTTCTGGTGGATAAGGTGCATAGCATCGACGGCATCAAGTCTGCCGTTGGCATCAAGAATGTCACGATGAACGAACCCCATTTTCAGGGTCATTTTCCCGGCAATCCGATCATGCCGGGCGTCACTATTGTCGAGGCAATGGCCCAGACAACAGCGGTCATGGTGGGGGCCTCTTTGGGTCTGACCGAAGGCAACCTCTTGGTCTATTTCATGGCAATCGACGGCTGCAAATTCCGCCGCAAGGTCGTGCCTGGCGATGTGCTGGAAATGCATGTCGAAACCACGCGGGGCAAGCCCGGCGGCAAGGTCTGGAAATTCAAGGGCGTGGCTCTGGTTGAAGGCGAACTGGCTGCAGAGGCTGAATTCACGGCTATGATGGATATGCAGAACGCATGAGCGGCATTCACCCCTCGGCCGTGATCTCTGACGGCGCCATCATTGGCGAAGACTGCGAGATCGGGCCTTTCTGCCTTGTCGGACCGCAGGTTGTGCTTGGCGCACGCGTGACGCTGAAAAGCCATGTGGTTGTCGAAGGCGACACCCATATCGGTGACGATACGGTCGTCTTCCCCTTTGCCGTTTTGGGCGCGATCCCGCAGGACCTCAAATACAGTGGCGAGGCGGCACAGCTTCGCATCGGGGCGCGCAACCGCATTCGCGAGCATGTAACCATGAACATCGGCACGACCAATGGCGGGGGTGTCACCCGTGTAGGCAACGATGGTTTGTTCATGGCGGGCTGCCATATTGCCCATGATGCAGATATTGGCGACCGCGTGATTGTGGTGAATTCCTCAGCCGTTGCAGGGCATTGCGTGATCGAGGATGACGTGATTATCGGCGGGCTGTCCGGCGTGCACCAATGGGTGCGGATCGGGCGCGGCGCGATTATCGGTGCTGTCACAATGGTGACCAAGGATGTGGTGCCGCACGGTCTTGTGCAGGGGCCGCGCGGGGCGCTGGACGGGCTCAACCTTGTGGGTCTCAAGCGTAAGGGCGTTGACAGGGCTGATATCACGGCGTTGCGCGCCGCGTTTCAGATGCTCAAGGATGGCGAAGGCACCTTCCATGATCGCGCCCGTCGTCTGGGCGAGGAAAGCGAGAGTTCCTACGTGCAGGAAATGGTGGCCTTCATCCTTGGTGATACCGACCGCAATTTCCTGACGCCCGGCTGATGCTGGCCCTGATTGCAGGCACGGGCGATCTGCCGCCTGCGCTGGTGGCGCGCCTGCCGGAGCGACCCGTTGTTTGTGCGCTTGAAGGGTTCCGGCCTGCCATCACCCCTGACATCACCTTCCGCATCGAGAACCTTGGCAGTTTTCTTGAAGAACTGATCACGCGGGGCGTGACCGAGGTCTGCATGGCGGGCGCAGTGCGTCGCCCCGAAATTGATCCTGCCGTCATTGACGCCGCAACCCTGCCGCTGGTGCCGCAGATTCAGTCCGCAATTGCGCAAGGGGATGACGGCGCGTTGCGGGCGATCATCGCGATTTTTGAAGACCGCGGCCTGACTGTCCGCGCGGCGCATGACATTGCGCCCGATCTTTTGCCCGAAGTCGGCGCGCTCACCCAATACGGGGTGGAGCCACATACTGCCTCCGATGCGGTGCTGGCTGAGCAGACGGTGGCTGCAATGGGCGCGCGGGATGTGGGGCAGGCTTGTCTTGTCCGGCGTGGTCAGGTTCTGGCGCGCGAGGGTCAGGATGGGACCGATGCGATGCTGGCGCGCTTTGCGCCCAGTGACGATCCGGTCTGGGGTGTTGTCGACAGCGTTGGTGACTTGTTGGGAGGTGCTGCTGAATGGCTCAGTGGCCCGCAGGGTACGCCTGTCGACGCGCGCGGTGCGATCCTGTTCAAAGCGCCAAAGCCAAATCAGGACCGCCGTGCGGACCTTCCCGTGATCGGCCCCGCTACTGCGAAACGGGCAGCGGATGCCGATCTTGCAGGCATCGTGATCGAGGCGGGTGGCGTCATGGTTCTACAGCGTGACGAGGTTGTCCGGACCCTGAATGCGGCCGGTCTCTTTCTCTGGGTCAGACCCAAGGGGGGCGCATGAAGGTCTTTGTAATCGCTGGCGAAGCCTCGGGCGACAAGCTGGGTGGGGCATTGATGGCCGGCTTGAAGCAATTGCGCCCTGATGTGGCGTTTGACGGTGTTGGCGGCACGCTGATGCAGGCCGAAGGGCTGGTCAGCCGTTTTCCGATGGAAGAGCTCTCGGTCATGGGGCTGGCCGAAATCCTGCCAAAGTACCGCGCTCTCAAGGCCCGCATCCGCCAAATGGCCGAGGCTGTCATTGCGACACAGCCTGATGTACTGATCACCATCGACAGCCCCGATTTCTGCCTGCGCGTGGCGCGACTGGTCAAAGCAGCGACCACTATTCGCACGGTGCATTACGTGGCTCCGACGGTCTGGGCGTGGCGGCCGAAGCGGGCGCAGAAAATGGCGCACCATATTGATCATGTGCTGGCCCTTTTTCCGTTCGAGCCGCCTTTGATGGAAGCGGCAGGGATGGCTTGCGATTTTGTGGGGCATCCTGTGGTGGCAGAACCCGTCGCGACCGATGAAGACGCGGCTGCATTGGGATCAGGAACGGTCGTGCTTGTCCTGCCCGGTAGCCGCAAGGGCGAGGTCTTGCGACTATCGGACCGCTTTGGCGCGGCAGTGGCACAGATCGCAGCCAAGCTGCCTGACGCGCAATTCGTGATCCCGACGGTCGCTCATGTGCATGATCTGGTGCAAGACCGGGTGGCGCATTGGAAAGTGCCTGTCACGGTCTTGCCTCCTGGCTCTGGCGACAAAGCTGCATGGTTCAAACGCGCGGATGTGGCGTTGGCGGCCTCGGGCACGGTATCGCTCGAGCTGGCAGCGGCAGGGACGCCGATGGTGATTGCCTACGATATGGCGTGGCTCAGCCGCAAGATCATCAGCCGGATGCTGATGGTGGATACGGTCACGTTGGTGAACCTTGTCTCGGACACGCGGGTCGTGCCCGAGTTTATCGGCGACAAATGCGAACCCGGACCGATTGCAGATGCGGTGCTGGATGTGCTGGCGCACCCCGAGGCCCAGAAACAGGCAATGGCAGTCACCATGGACAGGCTGGGGCAGGGCGGTGAACCGCCCGGTCTACGCGCGGCGCGTGCGGTGCTGGCGCGCCTTGAAAAGACGTCCGTCAAGGATCAGCAGCCCTAGCGCCAGTATGCCAAAACCGATGTAGGCGCGCAGTGGCAGGGCCTCGCCCAGAACAACGGCACCCAAGACAATCGCGACGGGGGCCACCAGAAGCGTGACAAGCATCAGGTTTCCGCTGCCCGCGAGGGCCAGAACGCGATAATAGAGCAGATAGGCGATGGCGGTCGCGACCGCGGCATAGTAACCGATCGCCCCCCATGTTCGTGCAGCCAGATCGAAACTGATCGGCCCTTCGACGTAGATCGCAAGCGGGATCGTGATGAGACTGGCGCCTGTGACCATCCCGGCCGCCGCCACTTGCGGTGTGAGGCCACCAAGCGCCTTACGCGCCCAGACCCCCGCCACCGCATAGGAGACCGTGCCCGCAATCACGGCAATCTGGCCCAAAGAGCGGATATCAAAGTTGAGAAAGGCGTCGAGCCCGACGGCGGTGGCAACTCCGAAAAAACCCAAAGCAACCCCGATGGACTTGCGTGCTGTCAACCGCTCGTCCGCGAGAAACAGCGCAGCGACAAGCACACCGAAGATCGCCGTCCCTGCGTTCAGGATCGAGGTCAGGCCGGTCTCGATATGTAATTGGCCCCAGGCCATCAGGCTGAAGGGGATGACGTTGTTCAAGAGGCCCATGACCAGAAAGGCGCCCCAGATACGCGGCGCGCGCGGGATCGGCAGGCCGCGCAACAGCACATAGGCCCAGAGGATCACCATGGCCCAGCCTGTCCGGTGCGCCACGGATGTCAGCGGACCGATCTCGTCCAGCGCGATGCGAACAGACAGGAACGACGCACCCCAGATAAAGGCCAGCAGGAACAGCATGGCCCAAGCCTGCGACGACATTGATTTTTGCGGCGTGATCATGGGGTAGGTGTGGCGGGAAACAGCTGCCATGCGCAATCCGAAACTTGCGCGTTGCGGGCGAGCGCAAGAAAAAAGCCCCGCCGAAGCGGGGCTTT